>NZ_PZKN01000023.1 GCF_003046795.1 Desulfonatronum sp. SC1
CGCCCGACCCGCCTGGAACTGGAAACCCAGTTCGTCCACTCCAGCGAGTTCCGCCTGGTCCACGGCGAAATCATCCGCCGCCTCCTGGCCAACGGCGTGACCGTGTACAACAACATCGCCCTGCTCTCCGGGATAAACGACTCCCCGGAGGAAATGAAACGGATCTGCTACAATTGCCGCCAGATCGGCATCGAACTCCAGAACCTGTACGTGGCCGGCCTGCCGGTGCAGGAGGAATGGAACCGGGACAGGCCCGTGGAAGCCACCACGGTGATCGACCTGGCCACCCACCTGCGCCGCCACGAAAGCGGCCGGGAGGTCCCGCTGTACGTGGTCCGAACCCTGCTCGGCGACGCGGACTTCAACCTCAACGCCCGCATCGTCGTTGCCAACGCCGACCACGTCCTGATGCGCCTGCTCTGCGTAACCAAAAAAGCCATGCGCGATATTGATCCGGATTTTGACTGGCCCGAAGGAGTAACGGAGCAGGACGGCCACCCGGTGGTGCCGGTGCGCGGGCTGACGGCGCGGACGAATCGGGACTTTTTTATGCGTGGATAATCCTGAAATGAACAGCCGACTGGCATTCCGATTTCAGGTGAAGAGATAATCCTTCTTTTCCGCTGAAGGAATGGAATCCAGAGTGTGATTTGGCTTTCGAACGCGACGACTCCCCAACTCGGAATGTGCGACTGTGAACGGGCTGCTGGACACCTTTATCATTTGCCAGTTATCGTGAATCAGTCAGTGAACCGATCGGCGACAGACTGAAGACGGCCATTGAAAAAGCGAAATCAGGCAAATCCAGGCAAAGCTCATCCCGACAGGAATGGCCTAAATAAAGAAAAAAGGACAAGGCATGGCTCAGCTTACCCTAGAACTCCCGGACGAGGTTTTTTCTGCTCGTAAGCAGCCACCCCGTCTCTTTGTGCATGATTTGCGATTGGCCGCGGCGATTCACTGGTATGCGCGTGGCGAAATATCCATGGAAAAGGGGGCATTGATTGCCGGTCTGGATCGGAACGACTTTCTTGAAGCACTTGCCGCCCAGAAGGTTGATGTTTTCTCAGTGGATATGGACAGCTTAGCGAGTGAATTGCAACATGCCTGAAGTAGCGGTCGTCAACGCATCCCCTCTGATATTCCTCTCCAAGGCAGGGATGATCGATCTGCTTCAGCAAGCAGCGTCAAATGTTGTTGTTCCTTGGCCAGTGGCGGAGGAGGTTCAGCAAAGAGGACAAAACGACGTCACGGCCCAGGCATTGAGGAATGCAGAATGGCTGTCCGTTGTCCCTTCACCCTCCATCCCGGTCAGGATACAATTTTGGGATCTTGGACCGGGAGAATCTTCCGTCTTGGCCTCTGCCCTCGCAATCCCCGGCGGAATCGCGGTTATTGACGACGGGGCGGGACGCCGATGCGCCGAAACTCTCGGATTGCCCCTCCTGGGAACACTTGGTTTGGTGATGATCGGCAAAAAAAGAAGGCTCTTTCCAGCTGCCAGACCAATTATCGCGTTGCTGAAACAACATGGGATGTATCTGTCCGAGTCAGTTATTGACCGCGCTATGGCCATGATCGGAGAGTAAACATAGCTGAGTGTTGAAAAACTCCTCCCATATCAGTCACACCCAACAAAGGAGAGCGCCATGGCGGAGAAGCAGCCCCAAAGACCAGAGGACCTTTCCATTTGGCCGGACGCCCAACAAATGATCGAGAAGGCCAGACGCGACAACGTGGAAACCGTTTGGGACAGGCTTTCGGAGCAAAGGCCGGGCTGTACGTTCTGTGAGCAGGGTCTGAGCTGTTCCAAGTGCGTGATGGGGCCGTGCCGCATCACTCCGGGCAAGGGCAAGCGGGAGCGCGGCGTGTGCGGCGCGGACGCGGACCTGACCGTGGCCCGCAATTTCGGCCGGTTCGTGGCCGCGGGCGCGGCCTCGCATTCGGATCACGGACGGGACCTGGTGGAGACTCTGTTGGCCATCGGCCAGGGCAAAACATCGGACTACACCATCCGCGACCCGGAAAAACTGCGGCGCATCGCCGCCGAGGTGGGCGTGGCCGTCCAGGACAAAAGCGACAAGGAGATCGCTCTGGCTCTGGCCGAAGCGTTCATCGAGGACTTCGGCTTTGCCACGCCCTCGGTTTCCTTTGTCGCCCGCGTCCCTGAAAAGCGTCGGGAATTGTGGAAAAAACTGGGCATCACCCCCCGGGGCATCGACCGGGACGTGGTGGAAATGATGCACCGCACGCACATGGGCGTGGACAGCGACGCGGTGAGCCTTTGCCTGCACGCGGCGAGGGTTTCGCTTACGGACGGCTGGGGCGGCTCCATGATCGCCACGGAGCTTTCGGACATCATCTTCGGTACGCCCACGCCAAGGATGGCCAAGGTCAATCTGGGCGTGCTCAAAGCGGATCAGGTCAACGTGGTGGTGCACGGCCACAGCCCCATCGTCTCGGAGATGATCCTGGCCGCGGCCCGGGATCCTGAGATGATCCGAAAGGCTCAAGATGCCGGCGCTTCCGGGATCAACGTGGCCGGCCTGTGCTGTACGGGGAACGAAGTGCTGATGCGTCAGGGCATTCCCATGGCCGGCAACCATCTGATGACCGAACTGGCCCTGGTCACGGGCGCGGTGGACTGCATCGTCGTGGACTACCAGTGCATCATGCCTTCCCTGGTGACCATCGCCGGCTGCTACCAGACCCGGTTCATCTCCACCTCGGACAAGGCCAAATTCACCGGGGCCGAGCATGTGGAGTTCAATTACGTCAACGCCCGGCAAAAGGCCGCGCAGGTGGTGGAAGCGGCCATTGACGCCTTCACCAAGCGCGATCCCGGCCGCGTGGAAATCCCCGGCGAGCCCGTGGAACTGATGACCGGCTTTTCCAACGAGGCCATCCTCGGCGCGCTGGGCGGTACCCCCGGCCCCTTGCTGGAAGCGATCAAGGCCGGTCAGGTCCGGGGAGCCGTGGGTATCGTGGGTTGCAACAATCCCAGGCTGAAGCACGACCACGTGCACACGGAGCTGTGCAAGGAGCTGATCAAGCGCGACATCCTCGTGCTGGTCACCGGCTGCGCCACCGTGGCCATGGGCAAGGCCGGGCTGATGGTGCCCGAGGCCGCGGACAAGGCCGGGGAAGGATTGAAGACCGTATGCCGGTCCCTGGGCATTCCTCCGGTGCTGCACGTGGGCAGCTGCGTGGACAACTCGCGGATCATCCATCTCTGCGCCGTGCTGGCCAATGCTCTGGGCGTGGACATCAGTGACCTGCCCGTGGCGGCCAGCGCTCCGGAATGGTATTCGGAAAAGGCCGCGGCCATCGGCCTGTACGCCGTGGCCAGCGGGATCTACACCCATCTGGGCCTGCCGCCGCATATCACCGGCAGCGAGACCGTGACCAATCTGGCATTGAGCGGCCTGGAAGGCGTGGTCGGGGCCTGCTTCGGCGTGGAGGCCGACCCGTACAAGGCGGCGGAGGCCATTGACGCGCGGATTGCGGCCAAACGGCGGGCTTTGGGATTAACGCCGTAGGTTGAACGTCCTCGGGGGGACGGACGCCCGTCCCCCTTTTCATTCCCATGGGAGCGAAGCATGAAAATCGCGGTTGCCGGAAAAGGAGGGGTGGGCAAGACCACCATCGCGGCCTGGCTGGGAGACTTTCTGGCCAGAAACGGCCACGACGTCTACCTGGTGGACGCGGACACCGCCCTGTCCCTGGGCCAGGCCTCGGGCCTGGAGCGGGAACAACTGCCCCAACCGCTGGTGCTGCGCACCGATCTGGTCACGGAACGCATCGGCTCCGGCTTCATGCACCTGAACCCGGAGGTGGGAGACCTGCCCGGTGATCTGGCCGTGGAGCTGCCGGTGGGTTTGGCCGACTCCGGTCGAGACGGCGCGGGCCGCAAGCGGCTGCTGGTCATGGGAACCGTGACCGGTGCGGGAGGCGGTTGCGCCTGCGGAGCCAATTCCCTGCTCAAGGCCCTGCTGGCCCACTTGGTGCTGGAAGCCCGGGAATGGGTGATCGTGGATCTGGAGGCCGGCGTGGAGCATCTGGGCCGGGGCACGGTGGCCGCCGTAGACGGACTGGTGGTGGTCAGCGAGCCGTCGCGCCGCGGGCTGGACACGGCCGCGGAAATCGCCCGGCTGGCCCTGGGTCTGGGGCTGAAGCGCCAGGCACTGGTGCTCAATCGTCATCAGGGACGGGCCGAACCGCCGGACATTGCCGGACTCCCGCCTCTGGCCGCGTCCATTCCCGTCCTGCCGAGCCTCACGGCCCGGCAACTGACCTCCGGAAGCGTTCTGGAACTGGAGGAGCGCTCATCCCTCATCGACCCTCTCTGCCGGGACATTCTCGCCGCATTGAAGTAAACGACAATGGTGGTTGTTGCGCAAGAGAGCAGGGTATCGAACCTCTCATTCGTTTTCACGCAGCCAAAACCAACACCCGCCAGCTCAAAACCATTGACCAAGCTTGCCAAGATGACTAGACTGACCAGTCAGAGTATGGTCTTGTCGATCATCAGGTGACAGTGGAGAGAGTATGCAAACCTGGCAGCTTCAGGAAGCCAAGGCTAAGTTCAGTGAAGTGGTTAAAAGGGCGCTGAATGATGGCCCCCAGGAAATTACCGTGCGTGGCGAACCGGCAGTCGTGGTGTTGACGAGGACGGAATACGAACGTCTGGTGAAGCCGCGACCGTCTCTTGTCGAGTTGCTTCGTTCTTCACCGCTGGCGAAATGGGACCTAGAAGGCGATTTGGATCTCGAACGCGACCATTCCCCAACTCGGGACGTGCTGCTGTGAGCTGGCTGCTGGACACCTGCATCCTTTCCGAGCTGGCCCGCTCCCAACCGAATCCTCATGTTCTCGGCTGGATCTCCGGGCTGCCCAACGAGGCGCTTTTCGTAAGCGTGCTGACCCTGGGCGAAATTCGCAAGGAAGTGGAGAAACTTTCCCAAGGGACGCGAAAGGAACGCTTACGGCTCTGGCTCGAGCACGACCTGGTCCATTGGTTCGAAGGGCGCATCCTGCCCGTGGACCAAGGCGTGGCCAATCAATGGGGGGAGCTTCTGGCCATGCTGGGACGCACCGTCCCGGCCATTGACAGCCTGCTGGCGGCCACGGCCCTGCACCATGGACTGCAATTGGTGACGCGCGATGAAAAGGATTTCGCGTTTCCCGGACTCGTCGTTTTCAATCCTTGGTCCTTCTCCTGATAAAATGTCAACGAACCGCCAAGCCATCCTCCAAGTCAAAGTCGGTGAGTGAGGGTTTTTCCTCTCAGGCAGAGGTCATAAAAGGAGGCACCGTGAACGGCCCAAATCCATCAACAAAACATCCAATGGAAGGATTTCCGCGGGTCTGCTTCATCAAGAACACGGTGACGAACCCGAACATCGTCAACGGGGACTACACTTATTACGACGATCCGGACGATTCGGAGGACTTCGAACGCAACGTGCTCTATCATTTCCCGTTTATGGGCGACCGAGAGGTCATCGCGGAACTCGAGGCCATCGCTTGGTAGGACTGGCCCGTAGAGCAGATCACCAAACATCTGGACGTCATTGCTTCGGCGGACATCGAAGCGCTTCGCGCGTGTCGTCGCGACTGAATCCAAAAACTTGACCAATGCGGACACGAAGCACCCCATCATTCACAAAGAGGACAAAATGAAGATCAAAAATTTGCTGGTTGGCGTCGCTATTGGCTGCTTTCTGTCGCTTTTGATGCTGAATACGCAGGTACTGGCGGATTCGGTTTGGCCGCGCATGGTCGGATCAGCCGATGGGGTGCCGATCTCCTATGAGGTGCATGGGACCGGCGAACCGACTCTGGTGTTCGTGCATGGCTGGAGTTGCGATGGGCGTTACTGGCGGATGCAGGTACCGCACTTCTCGAAAAATCATCGGGTGGTGGTGATCGACTTGGCGGGACATGGGCATTCCGGGCTGGGACGCGAGGATTACGCCATGGACGCCTTTGGCGAGGATGTCCAGGCCGTGGTCGAGGAAGTGGGGGCCGAGCAGGTGATCCTGGTCGGGCATTCCATGGGCGGGCCTGTAAGCGTGGCGGCAGCTCGGCTGATGCCGGGCAGGGTGATCGGCGTCATTGGGGTGGACATCTTTCAGGACGTCTCCCATCCCATGACGCAGGAGGAATTCGATTCCTGGATGGGATTGCTCCAGCCCGACTTCGCCGCCGGGGCGGCCCAATTCGTGCGGCAGATGTTCATCGAGAAGACGGATCCTGTCCTGCGTGACTGGGTGGTGGCGGACATGTCGGCCGCGCCGCCGAAAGTGGCTGTCAGCGCCATGGAGCAAATGCTGTCGGACGTGGTCAGCGGTGATGCGCTCTTCGCCTTCGACGGGCTCGAGACGCCCATCGTGGCGATCAACGCGGACCTCTGGCCGACCAATGTGGAGGCCAACCGCCGCCATATGCATTCCTTCGATGCGGTTATCATTGAAGGAACCGACCACTTTCTGCACATGGCCGAGCCTGAAGCGTTCAACCGGAAGCTGGAAGGCGTGATTGCGGGCATGGTTGAGACGAGGAGCGGAGCGGAGTAGCCTAGGCAACTGACCTCCGGGAGCATTCCGGGGCCGGAAAAACGCTCAGCCACAACAAGAGGAAACACCGTGAACGGGCCACTGCCATCAACAAAACATCCAATGGAAGGATTTCCGCGGGTCTGCTTCATCAAGAACACGGTGACGAATCCGAACATCGTCATCGGGGACTACACGTATTACGACGATCCGGACGATGCTGAGAACTTTGAACGAAACGTGCTCTATCATTTCCCGTTTATGGGCGACCGACTGGTCATTGGGAAGTTCTGCGCCTTGGCCAGCGGCGTGAAGTTCATCATGAACGGGGCGAACCACAAGCTTTCCGGGTTCTCCACGTATCCCTTTCAATTTTTCGGCAAAGGCTGGGACACGGCCCAGGCCCGGGACGACGAGCCGTTCAAAGGTGATACGGTGGTTGGGAACGATGTTTGGATCGGATACGACAGTCTGGTCATGCCGGGAGTAAAGATCGGCAACGGCGCGATCATCGCCGCGCGCTCCGTGGTTGCTTCCGACGTCCCCGCCTACACGGTCGTTGGAGGAAATCCGGCAAGGGAGATCAGGCGACGCTTTTCGCCCGAGGTCATCGCGGAACTCGAAGCAATCGCCTGGTGGGACTGGCCCGTTGTGCAGATCACCAAACATCTGGACGTTATTGTTTCAGCGGACATCGAAGCGCTCCGCGCTTGTCGTCGCGACTGACTTCGAGATCAGGCTCTCGCGTCTTGACCACTGCCTCCCGTTCTGGAAATCTGGCTTGCACAAAGAGATCGTCACTCAGCCAAGTTCATTTTCATTGCAGACAATCGCAGTTCGAACAAAGCATGCCCAGCATGCTCTCTAACCAGCTACCCTCATAAGCCAATCTGGACCACACCAAAACCATGCTCCTTCCTGCTCAAGATGATAATCAACCCTGGGACGCCACCGACGTCATTTCTCCAAGCATGCCGGTCATCCCCGTGTTTCAGACCTCCCGCGGCGTCCTGTTCGAGGGTGACTGCCTGGACATTCTCCGTCACGTTGCCGATCAAAGCATTGACACGGTTTTTGCCGATCCCCCGTTCAACCTGGCGAAGAAATACGGCAGAAAAGTCAATGACGACCGCCCGAACGGCGAGTACGTGCAATGGTGCAAACAATGGCTTGACGAGTGTATCCGCATCCTCAAGCCCGGCGGGGCCATCTTTGTCTACAACCTTCCGAAGTGGAACATCTTGATTGGCGCGCATCTCGCCGAGAAAGGCTTGGACTTTCGGCACTGGATCGCCGTCAACATAAAGCTTTCGCTCCCCATTCCCGGTCGGCTCTACCCGTCGCATTACAGCCTGCTTTACTGCGGCAAGGGCAAGCCCAAGACCTTCCGGAAAATCCGCACGCCCATCGAAACATGCCGCCACTGCGGTGGCGAGATTAAAGACTACGGCGGGCATCGCCACGCCATGAACCCCAATGGCGTGAACCTGACCGACGTCTGGCACGACATCACGCCCGTTCGGCACTGGAAGTTCAAAAGCCGCAAGCGGTCGGCGAACCAGCTTTCAACGAAGATCCTGGAGAGGGTCGTCAACCTCACTACCGAGGCGGGAGATATCGTGCTGGATCCGTTCGGCGGCAGCGGGACGACGTTTGATGTCTGCGAGCGGATGGACAGGCATTGGATCGGCATGGAGATCGAAAACTGCGACGTGATCATCGAACGCCTTTCAAACGAAGAGCTTCGTCCTCACACGTCAGGCGACTTCGTGGAAGGATGAGGTGTGGCGTGGAGACATGCACGGTTGTTAACGCCTTGGCTCAGAATCTGAAGGCCAGGCTCTTCCCGCCCGAGCGGCGAGTTCTTCCGAATCTGAACGATTTCTATGAGCTGGAACTCGCTTTTTATGAAAACCTGATCCTCGACGACGAAGGACTGGAGCAAAGGGGGGCTTACTTCGCAAGCGTCAACGGCAAGCCCACCCGGCATTTCCTGATCTGCACGGGCAACCCCCTCAAACTGCCCGACCATTCATCATCCCGGCTCAAATCCTTTTTCGAGAAGAACATTTTCCGTACCGGTTATGGAACCCATGGCCTCTTTCCCTACCGAGGCAAATTCCATCCGCAGATGATCAAGGGAATCATCAACGTGATGGGGTTGAAGCCGGGCGAAACGGTCCTGGATCCCATGATGGGCTCGGGAACAGTGTCGGCCGAAGCCACGCTCATGGGCATCAACTCCGTTGGGGTGGACGCGAGCCCTTTCTGTCGCTTCATGACCCAAACCAAGATCGACGCCCTTACGATGTCCCTCACTCGGGCCAAGGGCGCCCTTGGCAACTCTGAAGAAGTGTTTGAATACTTCAAGGGCCGGGTCGGGATGCCGCTTATCGGCGGCAAGGAAAGGAGGCCCGCTCCGACAAGTGAAGGCATGGCGGCCATGGAGACCGTTGCCGAGTATGCAATGGCCCGGGATCGCGAGAAACTGACCAAGGAAGACCGGGATACGTCGGACACGTACAACTTCCTGTTGCTGGCGTATCTCGACAGCGCCGGATATGCCGAACGGAGTACGAGAAAAGCACCCCTCGAACAGTTCAGGTCCATTCTGGAGCGGTATGTGTTCGTGGCGGAGAAGATCCAGGCTGTGCTCAAAGGCGTCGAGTCGGAACTCGGGCAGGCGCGCATCCTCCAAGGGGACGCCAGATCATTGCCCCTTGAGGACCAAAGCGTCCACGGGATAGTCTTTTCACCCCCGTACAGCTTTGCCGTGGATTATGTGAAGAACGATTCGTTTCACCTGAATTTCCTGGGAGTCGACGTCCAGGACCTGCGAACGAGGATGGTTGGTCTGCGCGGCGGCAAGCTGGCTGAGAAATTCGAGTTTTACAAGGACGACATGAACAAGGTGCTGGCCGAGTGCGGGCGCGTACTTCGGAAGAACAGATTCTGCGCGATCATTGTCGGCACGAACAGCAACCAGCTCGGCAAGGTGCTCGGCCTGCCTCCGGAAAACGTACCGGGGCTTCACAGCGTACTCGCCGAGATGGCGGAGGGTCACGGGTTCAGGCTTGTGAAGGAGATGAGTCGGCCGATCACCGGGCTGTCGAACACCATGCGCCGGGAATACATCCTCATGCTCGAAAAGCGGGGATAGTTCCGGAAACAGGCTATTGAAGAGCCCGTCCGTCCGTTCCTTTTCCAATGCGAGGAACGTCCTTGCTTACGCCGTCATGTTCAATGGCGATGACCGCCAGGACGCCGTTCCGGACCGGCACGGAGCGCCAGAGAGGAAAGTAGGGTTCAAGTTCCTGGAAGTTGCCGATGCGGTCAGTAAGGTATTTGTACATTTTTCGCGACGGGACGACCAGTGCGCCTCCAACCAATGCGCCTTTGAGCAAGCCGAGCGCCATCTTGTTAACGGCTCGGTGACTTGAGGAGATGTTGCCGGTCTCCCACTCGACGCAGAACAATCGCTCTCCTACGGGGAGAGTGGCATCCATCTTTCCAGGGCGTCTCACCGCCGCGATGTCCACCGGCGTCTCCAGGGACCACCCGTAATCTTTCAAACGCAGCATGCAGGCATCCTTGATGGGCGTTACGCCACTGCCCTGGCCGCGTTTTTTGCCGGATTCGTCGTGCAAAATGAAGGAACCCGATCCAGGCGGCCATTCAACGGAGCGGATAGCGTTGGAAAGCTGCTCCTGGATCGCCTGCCATTCGGGCGATGTTGAAAACCCTCCGGCGTCAATCAGAATCTCGGTACGAACGATCTTCATGGCGTCATTTCCCGCATGACGCCCTCGACGTCCGCGAGAAGCTTGGAAGGAGGGGTATTGAGGGCATGGGCGAGTTGGAAAATAGTCTGAAGGGAAGGACTCTTCAGGCCTCGCTCCAGAAGACTGACATACGTACGGTGATAGCCGCTCTCATCCCCAAGCTCCTCTTGTGAAAGGCCACGCTCTTTCCGTACAGAGCGCAGGACGTCGCCAAAAGCTCGGGCCAAAATGTCAGGACTGTTTTGCAACTCGCGGCTCATTTGATGGAGAGAATGGACAAATGCAGACTATAAATCTACAGACTATAGTCTGACGGGAAGGGGGGCGAAGCTGCTCTAGGGCCGACTCGCTCCCTAAAAACTTAAGGAGCAACCGCCATCGCCTCCAAAACCACGGCCTCTCGCCGCCCCCGCAACCTGTCCGCCGTTGTCCGCGCGTTCAGCGATCATGTGGTGTTCGCTGACGCCGAGGGCAGGGTTCTGAGCGTCGGTCCGGGCGGCGCGGTTGTTGTCGCGGGTGAAGATCACGGCGGGTCGTTCTGGGAAGTCCTCGGGTTGCCGGTCTGGAGCCTGGAGCAGGCCTTGGAGCGGTTTCCTCCCGGGCGGGTGCACGAGGTCCACGCGCCGGGAGGCAAGGGTACCTTTGCACTGCGGATCATTTCCTTGCCCGACTGTTCCTCGAACCGCGAGCCACGGCCTCGATCCGACATCCAGGCCGGGCCCTCCACGGAGACCGGCCTGACAGCTCGTCCCGCTTCCGCGGACGCCGCGCGCACCGCCTACGTGATCATCGCCACGGACAACCGGCCCATCGTGCAGTTGCGGGAAATATACAAAGAACGGATCGGGGAGAACATTCAGGCCCTGGAGAACTCGATCCATCTGTTCGGGGCCATGTTTGACGGGGTTCAGGACGCTATGCTGCTTTTGGCTCAGGACCGGATCGTCCACGCCGCCAATCCTCGGGCCGGAAAGCTGCTGGATTTTCAGGGCAAAGGGCTTGTCGGACGTTCGGTCACGTCGCTGTTCCAGGCCGAGGATCGGGATACGATCGCTGAAAAAATCGCCCGACTCAAGGACGGGGGGCGATGGACTTCCCGCAGAACGTGTCTGCGTCCGGACGGGGAAGCCCTTCCGGTGGAGGTGGCCCTCTGGCGGATCGATTTGCAGGGCTTCACCCTGTACCACATGGTATTGCGCGACCTGACAGCCCAGGCCCTGCTGGAAAAGGGTCTGCGCCGCAAGCGGGCCGAAGTGGAGGGCATGAGTCTGGCCCTGCGCAACGTGGTCCGCTCCACGGAAAAGGAGAAGGAGCAAGTCCGGGAGGCCATGCTCCGGGAGGTCCGGGCCGCGATCCTGCCGGCCGTGGAGCGCATGGCCAGGGAGGAATCCCCAGAGTTGCGCAACGCTCTCAAGGTGATGATCGAGGAACGCATCACCGCCTTTTCCGAGTCTGGCTCCGCCGACGGCCTGAATGCCCAAACCGACGCCTCGGCGAACCTCCTGCTCAAGCTTACTCCTCGGGAGATCGAAGTTTGCCGACTGATCCGGATGGGCGCGGGAACCCAGCAAGCGGCCGAGCTGCTGAACACCTCCTTTGACACCATCCAGACCCACCGCAAAAACATCCGCCGCAAGCTGGCCCTCAAAGGGCGCAAGGTTTCTCTTTCCTCCTTCCTCCAACAGCATAACTTTTTTGAATAATATCTTATATCGGGTAGGCGCGCATACCCGAAAAATGCCCATTCTCCCCCCTTGCCGCCGCCCCCCAGGCCTGTTTTAGTTCCATGCTGGTAAAGAGGGACGGCCACCATCGTCCCCTGAATGTATAACCAGGGAGGAGAATGTTTCAGTTAAGCGGGCGGCAACGTAGCGTCGCCAAGAGGATGACCACCGACCTGTCGGCCCGGAAGGCCAAGGCGGCGATCCAGCTCAAGCCGCGGGTACTCAAGGCCGATCCGGACAGCCAGACTCCTGAAAAAACGACGGATTGGAAATCTCAATGGACCGACTGGAAATGGCATGTCCGCAATTCCATTCGAGACTTGGAAACCTTTGAACGCCTGCTCGGAGTCCGCTTTCCGGACTTGCAGCGCAAAGCCTTCGCCCGGACCACGGACAAGTTCCCCATGTCCGTCACGCCTTACTATCTCTCCTTGATCGATCCCGAAGATTACGCCGAGGATCCGGTCTTTCTGCAGGCCTTTCCATCGCCTAATGAGTTGCTGGTCGGACGCAACGACATGAGCGATCCCCTGCACGAAGACGAGGACAGTCCGGCCCCGGGGATCACCCATCGCTACCCGGACCGGGTGCTCTTCCACATCAGCAACGTCTGCTCCATGTACTGCCGCCACTGCACGCGCAAGCGCAAGGTGGGGGACCAGGACACCGAGGCCATGTCCGGAAAGCGGGAATTGCTCCAAGGACTGGACTACATCCGCAAGACCCCCCAGGTTCGGGACGTGCTGCTCTCCGGCGGAGACCCGCTGATGCTTTCCGACGAGCGCCTGGACTGGATTCTGGGCGAATTGCGGACCATCGACCACGTGGAGGTGGTGCGCATCGGCACCCGAATGCCCGTGGTCCTGCCCTACCGGATCACCGACGACCTGGTGCGGATGCTCAAAACGCATCATCCTTTGTGGCTGAATACCCACTTCAACCATCCCCGGGAAATCACGTCCACGTCCAAGGCCGCCCTGGCCCGTCTGGCCGACGCCGGAATCCCTTTGGGCAACCAGTCCGTGCTGCTGGCCGGGGTCAACGACTGCCACCGCCTGATCCGCACCCTGAACCAGAAACTGGTCAAGAACCGGGTGCGGCCCTACTACCTCTACCAGTGCGACCTGTCCGAGGGACTGGAACATTTCCGGACCCCGGTGGGCAAGGGCATCGAAATCATCGAAAGCCTGCGCGGACACACCAGCGGCTTTTCCGTGCCCACCTATGTGGTAGACGCTCCGGGAGGCGGCGGAAAGATTCCGATCATGCCCAACTACGTGGTTTCCTGGGGCGCGAACAAGGTCGTGCTGCGCAACTTCGAGGGCGTGATCACCACCTACACTGAGCCGGAAAGCTACGAGGCCCGGTTTTGCGACCGCAAGTGCGACGCCTGCAACCTCCAGCTCAAGGAAGACGACGCCGTGGAGCAGTGCGTGGGCATCGAGAAGTTGCTGTCGGATTGTGACGACACGTGCAGCCTGACTCCCTACGGCAATGCCAGAATGGAGCGTCGAAACAATGTCGCCTAACGTCGCGCCATGCAGCCCTTCCAAGCCCTCCGTGGACAAGCTGGAACGTATCGGCGCTTCCCTGATCCAGCACGGGCCGTTAAATGCCAGGGCATATTTGATGCATCTGGCCCCGCCCGAGGAGCCGACCATCGTGCCCACCCTGGAAAAACTGGCTCGCACGCACGGGTACACCAAGATCTTCGCCAAGGTGCCCGAAGGTGCGGCGGCCCGGTTCACCAGGGCCGGATACGCGGCCGAGGCCGTGGTTCCCGGGCTGTATAACGGCCGCGAAGCCGGCGTGTTCATGGGCCGGTATTTCGCGGACTGGCGCAGACACCCGGCCAATCCCCATGCATTACGCGACGTTTTGGCCGTGGCCCGAAAAAAGGCGGCCCAAGCCGCGATTCCCTCGCCGTCCCCGTCCCTTTCTCCTTCCCTGCCCCAAGACTCGCGCATCATCCCCCTGGGTCCGGACCAGGCCGAGGACATGGCCGAAGTCTACCGCGCCGTGTTCGACTCCTATCCCTTCCCGATTTTCGACCCAGGCTACCTGCGCAGCTCCATGACCGGGAATACGCGCTTCTACGGCGTCCTGATCCGGGACCGGCTGGCGGCCTTGGCCTCCGCGGAGATGGACCCGGAAACCGGGTCAGCGGAAATGACCGACTTCGCCACCCTGCCTGAATTTCGGGGCCGCAAGCTGGCTGGTATCCTCTTGGCGCATATGACCGAACGGATGCGGGACCTGGGGCTGAGCACCCTGTACACCATCGCCCGGGCCGAATCCTACGCCATGAACGTCACCTTTGCCCGGGCCGGTTACGTCTTCGGCGGAACCCTGCCCAACAACACGCATATCGGCGGAGGGCTGGAGTCCATGAACGTCTGGCACCTGGCGTTGCGTGACGCCCCTTCCCAACCCTTCAACCAGAACCCGAAAACATGAAAGAAAGCCGCTGGCGGCCATGGCTGCTGCTTTCGCCGTCCCTGACCGCCATCTTTTTTCTGCTGGTGGTCCCGGTGCTCTTCGTCGTGGTCTACAGCTTCTGGCTGCGCGCCCCCACCGGGGCGGCCATCCCGGCGTTCCAGTTCGGGAATTACGCTCGTTTTTTCGAGGACCTGTTCTACCCGACCATCCTCTTCCGCACCCTGCGGGTCTCGGTGATCTGCGTCCTGCTATGCCTGATCATGGGCTACATCCCGGCCTACTTCTTTTACCGCAGCACGTCCCGCTACCGCCAGGCCCTGATCCTGCTGATCATGGTCCCATTCTGGATCAGCTTCATCATCCGGACCATGAGCTGGATCAACATTCTCGGGGCCAACGGATTCCTGAACTATACCCTGATGCGCTTCGGGATCATCACTGAACCGCTCTCCCTGCTGTACAACGAAGCGGCCGTGCTCATGGGGCTGATTCAGTATTTGTTGCCGTTCATGATCCTGAACATCTACGTCAGCCTGGAGGCCATCGATAAAAACCTGCTGGAAGCGGCCCGGAGCATGGGCTGCAACGAGTGGCAGGCCTTCAGGGAGGTCACTTTGCCGCTGAGTCTGCCCGGGGTCAGCGCCGGATGTCTGTTGGTCTTCGTGCTCACCGCGGGCACCTATTTACCGCCGATGATTCTGGGCGGACCGGGCAACGAAATGATCGCCAACCTGATTTTCAATCGGGTCATCGGCACCCTGGACTGGCCCTTCGGATCGGCCATCAGCGTGATCCTGCTCCTGCTTCTGGGATGCATCGTCTGGACCTACAACCATTATCTGGGCATCAATACGCTGTTCAAGGCGTTCAAGAGTTAAGGTCATGAAACTTCCCTTTTCCGGTTGGTCTCTGATCCGACTGTACACCATCCTGGTGTATTTGTTCATGTTTCTGCCCATCGTGGTGGTGATCATCCTCTCCTTCAATCCGCAGCAGTTCGCCAGTTTCCCAATGCAGGGCTTCAGCCTGAAGTGGTATGTCCAACTGGCCCAGAACGAGGCTATACTGCGGGCCTTCAAGAATTCCCTCGTCCTGGGCACCCTCACCGCGTTGATCGCCTCGGCCATTGCCGTGCCCGCGGCCATGGCTTTTGTCCGCTACAGCTTCAGGGGCAAGAACACCCTGAACACCCTGCTGCTCGCGCCGATCATGATCCCGGAAGTGGTCCTGGGCGTGGCCTTGCTGCTGTTCATCCGCTGGCTGCAACAACCCAAGAGCTTCGCACTGCTCCTGGCCGGACACGTGATCCTGACCCTGCCCTACGTGCTGCTCATCGTGCAGGCCCGGATGGTCAGCATCAAGCGGGTCTACGAGGAGGCCGCCCTGTCTTTGGGCGCCAGCCCGTTCCAGACCTTCAAGGAAGTCACGCTCCCGCTACTCATGCCCGCGGTCCTGGCCGGAATGCTCTTCTCCTTCACCATTTCCTTCGACGACATCACGGCCACCCTGTTTTGGGCCACGGCGGAGCACCAGACCGTGCCCGTGCGCATCTTCGGCATGCTCCGCCATTCCATCAGCCCCGAAATCAACGCCCTGGGCACGGTCATGATCGTCTTCACGATCATGACCCCGCTCTTGGCCGGGTATTGTATTCGGAGGTTTTCGAAGAGTTAGAGGGTTGAGGTTCAACGGTTCAGCGGTTCACGGTTCAGCGGTTGGAGTCTCCGGAGTTCAGGCCTGCCCGGAAACATTGAACCGCCGAACCTGGAAAGAACCTCGCCTGGAAACCGTTGAACCGCTGAACCGTTGAACCGTGAACCTTTGAACCCCCAACCAATGGAGGAAACCATGCAGAAACAACTCAATGACGTTCGTGAAAAGTACGTGTCCGGGGATCTGTCCCGGCGGGATTTCGTCAAATACTGCGCCGTAGCCGGCGTGGCCGCCGGATTGGTGGGCGGGCCGTTCGGTCTGGCGCGCCAGGCCCTGGCCCAAGGCAGCATTCGCTTCGACGGCTGGGGCGGAACCACCTCCCAGGCCTTTCGCCGGTACGCCTTTGAGCCCTTTACCCAGGCCACGGGCGTGCGCGTGATCGACGGCGAATTCGGGGACATGGACACCTACCTGACCCGGGTCATCGCCTCGTTTCCTCCAGGCGGCGAGTTCAACCTGGCCCACTTGAGCGGCGTGTTCGACTATGCCCGCTACGTGGGGCTGGAGTTCAACTCCGCCCTGGACGAGTCCAAGATCCCAAACCTGGCCCTGGTCATGGAGTCCATGATCGCTCCCTACCGCAAGCTGACCCCGGAGGCCCTGTCCGCGGTGCCCTACAACCTGGGCCAGACCGGCATCGCCTACAACACCAAGCACATTTCCAAGGAAAAGGCCGAGGAACTGGGCGCCTCCCTGCTCTGGGACGACAGCGTGCGCGGCAATCTGGGCAGTTGGGGCGACTGGCGGACGAACATCTGGTACGCGGCCTTGCATACCGGGCAGAACCCCAACGACATCCAGGACATGGACGCGGTCTGGAACGCCCTGCGCGCCCAGGTGCCCATGGTCAAGAAGTACTGGGGCTCGGGCGCGGAGTTGATGAGCCTGTTGGCCGGCGAGGAAATCTACGCCACCGTGGCCTGGTCCGGTCGCATCGCCCACCTGCAAAACGACGGCTACCCCATCGGCTTCCTGGCGCCGAAGAACTGCTATTCCTGGCAGGAATGCATTTTCGTGATCAAGGGCACCGACCTGGACGTGGCCCAGCAATTGCTGGACTTCATGCTCGCCCCGGAAGCCTCCATCGCCGTGGCCGAAGGGCAGATGTACCCGCCCAGCCTGGATCCCACCAAGGTGGACCTGCCGGAGAGCATCCACAAACTGCCTGCCTTCGACCCCACCGGCAAGCTGGACGGCTACCTCTTCGCCGACCCGCTGTACTGGAACGACAAACAGATGGAGTGGGCCGAGCGCTGGGATCGCATCAGAGCGACGAGTTAGTTTTCATCCGGAAACGGCCCTTTTTCCTTTTGGCTGCGTCACTCTGCGCAATTATTCGTCAACGTATTGATATACGCCTCCTCGTAATTGCTTGAGTTCCTTGCTAAAAGAAAAAACTGCTCGTTTCCGAATTGAAAACTGTCAGTAGGGGCGAACCCGCGGGTTCGCCCCTTATTCCAACCAGACACCTCCATCTAACCACAACCCAAACAGGCGACCACCGTGACGACCACCCCAGAATACGCTGTTCAACTCAAAGGTCTTACCAAATATTTCGGCAAAGTTAAGGCCGTGAAACCCATTGATCTGAATATCGAACAAGGCTCCCTGGTGACTCTGCTCGGGCCTTCGGGGTGCGGTAAGACCACGATTTTGCGGATGATCGCCGGGTTGGAGCATCCCACCAGCGGGGACATCTTCATCAAGGGCCGACGGGTCAATGAGGTGCCCATCCACAAGCGCAACCTGGGCATGATTTTCCAGAACTACGCCCTGTTTCCGCACAAGACCATTTTCGACAACGTGGCCTTTGGCCTGAAGTATCGAAGCGTACCCAAGGACGAGATCCGGGAGAAGGTCCGTCAGGCCCTGGAACTGGTCCGCCTGCCGGACGTGGAAAATCGCCATCCGGCCCAGCTCTCCGGCGGTCAGCAGCAGCGCATCGCCTTGGCCAGGGCCATTGTCATCGAGCCGGACGTCCTGCTGATGGACGAGCCCCTCTCCGCCCTGGACGAGAATTTGCGCGAGGAAATGCGCCGCGAGATCGACAATTTGCAGCAGATGATCGGCGTAACCACCATTTTCGTGACCCATGACCAACGTGAGGCCCTGAGCATGTCGGACAAGATCGTGGTCATGCACGACGGGGTCTTGCAGCAGGAAGGTCCGCCGGAAGAGGTCTACAACCATCCGGTGAACCGGACCGTGGCCGATTTTCTGGGCACGTCCACCTTTTTCCCGGCCACGGTTTTGGGCCGGGAAGACGGCTTGTATAAAGTACGCCTGGACGACGGGACGCTCTTTCTGGTCAAGAACGGTCGCGATTGGACCGACCAGAGCCGGGTGGAACTGGTGATCCGGGCCCAGAAGCCGAACATCGTTCCGGCCGGGGAGGACGAGGCCATGGACCAGCCGAACCACTTTTCCGGGAAGATCAAGGACCGCAGCTACATGGGCGGCGAGGTCAGTTACTTCGTGGAACTGAAGAACGGTCTGGAGTTGCATGTGGTCACCCTGGGCGACCAGCAGCCCATGAAAATCGGCCGCAAGGTGGACGTGCACATTCCTCCGGACCACTGCGGCCTGCTCCCCGCGTCTCCCGCTTCTCTCGGTTCATGAACGCATCCTTGCGAGCCGAGGACGTCTCCCGCGCCTTTTTCACCAGGCACCCTCGCCGCGTCCAGACCGTGGATTCCCATACCGGCGGCGAGGCCACGCGCCTGATTGTCTCAGGAATCGGGCTCATCCCTGGGCCGTCCATGACCGAAAAGCGGTGCTGGTTCCAGCAGAACCTGGACCCCATCCGGTTGCGCCTGACCCGTGAGCCGCGCGGCCACCGGGACATGGTGGCCGCGGCCCTGACCGAGCCGGTCTCGCCGGGCGCGGCCTTCGGCCTGATCTACATGGACGCCTGCCGCTATCCCCACCTTTGCGGCCACGCCACCATCGGCGCGGTGACCTCCATGCTGGAACTGGGACTGCTTGATCCAGGCCGCGGCCCGAACGACACTCGGATTCAGCCGTCCTCCGAAGACCCGTTCATCCTGACCCTTGTCGTGGACACGCCCTCAGGTCCCCTACCCGTGGAAGCCCGCCTGGATCCAGCGGACACGTCCCGCGTGTCCAGCGTGACCCTGACCTCGGTCCCAGCCTTTGTATTTGCCGAAAACGTCTACCTGGACGTCCCGCCCCGGCTCTTCGGCCTAGAGTGGCTGCGCGTCGATCTGGTCTGCGTCGGCGGCTTTTTCGCCATGGTGGATCTGGATCAGCCGGGGTTGGAGATCGACACGGCCTCTTCGCGACAAATCATCGACCTGGGCATGGAGATCATCCACCTGGCCAACGAGCAGGTCCGCGTCCATCACCCCCTGCGCCCGGACGTGGCCACCGTGGACGTGACCGAGTTTTACCGGCACACTGGACGATGCGAAGGGCACGGTTTCGTGGTCTACGGCGAAAGCCACCTGGACCGCTCGCCCTGCGGCACCGGGACCACGGCCAAGCTGACCCTGCTGCGCCACAAGGGACTGCTCACGGACGACACGGAGTACGTGAACTCCGGACCGTTGCGGACAACGTTCACGGCGCGTGTCCATGAACAGACAACGGTGGGGGATTATCCCGCGGTCACCGTGCGCTTCACCGGCAGCTCGCACCTCACCGGGCTGCACGAATTCGTCCTGGATCCCAACGACCCCTTTCCCGAGGGGTACCTCTTGTGAGAACCCCTGTGAGGACCAATGACCCAACCTGACCTGATCCTGGAAAACGCTCGGATACGGACCATGGACCCGGCCATGCCCTGGGCTGGCTCCGTGGCCCTGCATGCCGGGCGAATTGCTTCCGTTTCTCCGGACCGGAGACATCCCGAACCGGCCTTTGCCAAGGCCCGTCGGATCGACCTGGAAGGGCGGCTGGTGCTGCCCGGTTTCTGGGATTCCCATTTTCATTACTACCAGTGGGCCATGGGCCGACAGGGCGCGGGCCTGGACCAAGCCCGGAGCTTCGGCCAGTGCATGGAACTTCTGCGGGAGTTGGCCGAGCGGCCCGGGGAGAGCTACTGGATCCAGGGACAGGGCTTTAATGAGTCCGACTGGTCGGAAAACCGTCTGCCGCTGCGCTGGGATCTGGACCAGGCCTGTCCGGATCGGCCCGTGCTGATCTGGCGCTGCGACCTGCATCTGGCCGTGGCCAGTTCCAAGGCCCTGGAACTGGCCGGGGTGGACGAGGTTGTGGCGGACCAGCATTCGGGTCTGATCGAGCGGGACCAGCAGGGCCGCCTGACCGGCATTCTGCGCGAGGAGGCCGTGAACTGCGTCAAACGGGCCATCCCTGAACCGACCTTCGCCCACACGCGGGAGATCATGGACCGGGCCCAGGCCGGGCTGCACGCCCTGGGCATCACCGGGGTGCATGACGTGCGTCTGGCCGGAAACATCTCTGAATCCGCGTTGACCTTCCGGGTCTGGCAGGCTCTGCGCCAGGAGGAGCGGCTGCGCCTGCGCTGCTGGACCAGCCTGCCTGGCGAAAACCGGGCCGCGGCCGCGGAAATCGGCCTGCGTACCGGGCTGGGGGATGCGTATTTGCGTCTGGGCCACCTGAAATATTTCATGGACGGCGGCATGGGCGCCCGGACGGCCTGGATGCTGGAACCGTACCTGGACACCGGAAATACCGGGCTGTGCCTGATCCAGCCCGAGGAAATGCTCCAGGAAGTCCTGCTGGCCGAAGAGGCCGGACTGGCCGTGATGGTCCACGCCATCGGGGACCGGGCCGGGCATGAACTGGTGGGCGTTTTCGAGGAAGTCCAGCGCCGCCGCCCCCCCTCGGCCATGCCCCTGGCCCTGGAACACCGCATCGAGCATGTCCAAGTGCTCCGGGAGGAGGACATCCGCCGCCTGGCGGCCCTGAACATGCCGGTCACGGCCCAGCCGCCGAACATGATCCTGGACATCAACATGATCAACCAGTGCGCCGGAGACGTCGGCCGCCACGCCTACGCCTTCCGCTCCATGCTGGACGCCGGGCTGTGCCTCCTGTTCAGCTCGGATTGCCCGGTCTGCGATCCCAACCCGCTGGTGGGCATTCAGGCCGCCGTAACCCGGGCCCGGCCCGACGGGACGCCCGAAGGCGGCTGGCATTCGGAGCAGAAAATCAGCCTGGACCAGGCCGTGGCCGCCTACACCAGCTCCCCGGCCCGGGCCTACAACCTCGCCCACCGACACGGCGCGATCAAGCCCGGCGCCGCCGCGGACCTTGTGATCCTGGAACGGGACATCTATACTTGCGACCCCGCCGACATCGCCGCCACTCCGGTGGTCATGACCGTCTTCAACGGCCGGATCGTCCACGAATAATGCTCCCTCTCCGGCCGATCTCGCTGATGAAGACGCCCGGCGAGGTGAATGCGAGAGGATCATGATGAGAGCAAACGAGATGCGTCGCCTGCTGGACGATGTGGCCCAAGGACGGACCACGCCGGACAAGGCCCTGGACCGCTTGTGCTTCACGCCTTTTTTGGAGGTCGGGTGCGGCGTGAACCTGGATACCCATCGGGCCCTGCGCACGGGGCACGGAGAAACGGTTTTCGGTCAGGGAAAGTATCCCGAACAGATGGTCAGGGCCGTGGGGGGGCTGGCCGCTTCCGGGCAGCCGGTTCTGGCCACCAGGGTGAACCGGGAACAGTCCGAAGCGCTGTACGCGGCCTACCCACAGGGCACGTACTGGCCCCGGGCCCGACTTTTCAGTCTGGGCGCGGAACTCCCCGTGAACGAGCCCTGGGCGAAGCAGGGCGCGGTGATCGTGGCCTGCGCCGGGGCCGCGGATCTGCCCGTGGCCCTGGAGGCCTTCGGCACTGCCGCGTTCCTCGGGCTGGACACGGGATTGATCAGCGACGTGGGCGTGGCCGGGCTGCATCGCCTGCAACCGCATATGGAGGCCCTGTTTCAGGCCAAACTGCTGATCGTGGTTGCCGGCATGGAGGGGGCCCTGCCCAGCGTTCTGGCCGGACTGACCGGAAAGCCGATCCTCGCCGTGCCCACCTCCGTGGGATACGGGGCAAGCTTCCAGGGGCTGGCCGCGTTGATGGCCATGCTCAACTCCTGCGCCCCGGGCATCGCCGTCCTGAACATCGACAACGGATACGGGGCGGCCTGCATGGCCGCGAAAGTCCTGGCCCAGTTCGAATTCGGTTCGTGATTGGCGAGGTGCTTTTTTATCCACGGACCTCTGTTCTGGTACTCTGTTCTCATCAAAATCAAAATCGCGATCGAAATCGAAATCGGAAAATCCCGTGCATCACCCCGTGATGACGCCATCTTCTTGGACATGGCGTTTGATTACGATTTCGATGCCGATCCAGATAGCGGGCGAGGATCAAAAACAAATCTGCCTTGGGCCGAATCCCTCTGGGCTTGTCTTCAAGCGCATCCCGCTGTAAACCTTGCCGTCATGGCCCAGCACGACTCGTTCCCCCTCCACCCATCGTCACGCCGGCCGGGCATCCTGTCCGGAAAGCGCCGGAAACCATTCGATGTCGGCTTTTGAGATCCGGGGCAAAGTCGCCCCTTGCACCCTGTTTCGTCCCTTGACGCCAAACCTGGAAGAACTGACCGCCGACGTGGACAGCCGCCTGAGCCAGACACCGGAGTTCTTCCGCAACATGGCCGTCATCGTGGACCTGAGCGGGCTGGGGGAGTTGCGCGAAAGCATCAATTTGCAGGCCCTGGTCCGGACCTTGCGCGAAAAGGGGCTGACGCCCGTGGGAATCCAGGGCGGAAACGAATATCAGGAGCGCCTTGCCCCAACCTTGTACTTGGGGATTTTCCCCACCGGGAAGCAAGCCTCTTCGCCAGTGCCGACGGAACAACCCGCCTGTCCGTCCCAGGAGAAGCAGGCCATGCTGGTGGAAAAACCGGTCCGGTCCGGACAGCAAGTCTATGCCAAGGGCCGCGACCTGATCGTCTTGGCACCAGTCGGTCCGGGTGCCGAAGTCATCGCCGACGGCAACGTACATATCTACGCCCCGTTGCGCGGCCGAGCACTGGCCGGTGTGATGGGCAATGAAAACGCGCGCATCTTTTGCAAGGAATTGCGCGCGGATTTGATTTCCGTGGCTGGATTCTATCAAGTCAGCGAAGACCTGCCCGGGGACATGCTCGGGCGGCAGGTCCAGGTCAGGCTGGACGGTCATCAACTGCTGGTCGAGGCGATCTGATCCGGCCACCGCCAATACTCGAAACACATTCAACACCCTGAACAGCGTTCATGATCAGGAGGAACCGTGGGAAAAGTAATTGTTGTCACTTCCGGCAAGGGAGGAGTCGGGAAAACCACCTCCAGCGCGTCGCTGGCCACCGGCCTGGCACGGCGTGGTTTTCAAACCGCCGTCCTGGATTTCGACGTCGGACTGCGCAACCTGGACCTGATCATGGGCTGCGAGCGGCGGGTGGTTTACGACTTCGTGAACGTCATCCAGGGCGACGCCACGCTGAACCAAGCCTTGATCCGCGACAAACGCGTGGAGAACCTTTATATTCTGCCGGCCTCCCAGACCAAGGACAAGGAAGCCCTGCACCAGGACGGGGTGGCCAAGGTTCTGGAGGACCTGAATTTGCGTTTCGACTTCATCATCTGCGACTCCCCGGCCGGAATCGAACACGGCGCCTTGATGGCCATGCACTTCGCGGACGAAGCCGTCGTGGTCACCAACCCCGAAGTTTCCTCGGTGCGTGATTCAGACCGTATTCTGGGGCTGCTGCAAAGCAAGACCGTCAAGGCCAAGAACGGTGAAATGATCAAGGAACACCTCCTGCTGACCCGGTACGACCCCGAGCGCGTTCAACGAGGGGATATGCTCAGCGTCGAGGACGTTCAGGAAATCCTGGCCATTCCCCTGCTCGGGGTCATCCCGGAATCCAAGTCCGTTCTGACCGCCTCCAACTCCGGTGAACCCGTTATCCTGGACGAAGTCAGCGACGCCGGACAGGCTTATGCCGACGCGGTATCCAGGCTGATCGGGGAAGACGTCGCTCACCGTTTCATCCAGCCGGTCAAGAAGGGATTCTTTTCGCGGTTATTGGGGGGCTGAGATGGGTATTTTCAGCTATTTTCGGCCAAAGAAGTCCACGGCCCAGGTCGCCAAGAACCGCCTGCAAATCATTGTCGCCCATGAACGCGCCCAGAACTCGGGCTACGACTTCCTGCCCAGACTGCGCCAGGAAATCCTGCTCGTGGTCCAGAAATACGTCCATGTGGAGCTGGAACACATCAATGTGGACGTGAATCGCGACGGGGACTGCGAAGTATTGGAATTCAACGTCACTCTGCCGGACAGCAAATCATAGCCCAGTGGCCCATTTGGGCATGCACGCCATGTGTCTGATCAGGACATCTGTTTTTGTCAGCGATTGCGGCCTTTTGTATCTTGCTCGCTGACGGCCGCCCTCCTCTTGCCAGCCTCCGAACCATTGCTGGCGACTCAGGATTTTTCTCCCCGCTTGGGGATATCAATCCCGTATTTCCGCACCTTGTAATGTATCGCCCTTCGGCTGATGCCCAGAAGGCTGGCGGCATCCTTTTGCACCCAGTTCACATGCTTAAGAGCACGAACAATCGCGTTGCGCTCGCTTTCGTCCAGGGAAAGCACCGAGGCGTCAGGCTGCTGCGCGGATGGCTCTAGGAGCAGATTCTCGGCGGTGAGTACCGGATTGTCCGACAAAAGGGCGGACACCTCCAGTACATGGCGTAACTCCCGGACATTCCCCGGCCATGAATGTTTCTCCAGGCGAAGCAGGGCGGCCTCCGAAAGGCCGGGGCACGGCATGTTGGACTGTTCACAGAATGATTTCAGAAAAAAATTCGCCAGAGCAGGGATATCCTCCCGCCGATCCCGCAACGGCGGGACGTGCGCACGAACGACCTTTAGGCGATAGTATAGGTCCTCGCGGAACATCCCTTGTCCGACCATGGCCGCCAAATCGGCATTGGTGGCCGCGACAACCCGGCAATTGACCGTGGTGGTATGCACATCGCCAAGCCTGCGAACGGTCTTTTCCTGCAGGAACCGCAGCAGTCGTGTCTGCATTTCCGTGGAAATATTGCCGATTTCATCCAGAAACAGTGTCCCTCCGTTCGCCGCCTGGATCAGGCCCTGCTTCTCCTGTAGGGCATGGGTGAAGGCGCCTTTGATGTGGCCGAAAAGTTCACTTTCCAGCAACGTCGATTGCGTTGATCCGCAATCAACCACCACCAGCGGCCCTTTTGCCCGTCTGCTCAATCGATGCAGCAACCGGGCAACAAGTTCCTTGCCTGTTCCGGATTCTCCCTCAATGAGCACGGTGACGTCACTTGGGGCAACACGCTTGATCAACGTCAGCAACTTGGCCATGGCCGGGCTTTGCCCGGTTACCAGCCCGATATCCCCCATGTCGGAAGGGGCGAGGCTCGTCGTTCGGGTGTTCGGCCTTCCGGCGAGCACCTCTTTGACCTTGGCAACGAGCTCCCGCCCATCGAACGGCTTGGTTAAATAGTCGGCCGCCCCCTGTTGGACGGACGCCACGGCTTCGGGGATGCGTCCATAGGCCGTCAGCAAAATAACCGGCAATCCGGGCCATCCCTTCCGAACTTCTTTCAACAGCTCCTGGCCGTTCAGTCCGGGCATCCGGATGTCGGAAAGCACCAGATCAACGGCTTGGTCGTGCAATTGCGCCAAGGCGTCCTTACCGTCCTGGGCGGTCAGGACGAAAAAACCGGCGGAAGCCAGCCGTGTCTCCAGGAGGTGGAGAATGTTCGGGTCGTCATCCACCACCAGGATGCAATTTTCAACGAGATTTTCAACTTGGCTCAATTGACGACTCCAGGCACGGAGAGTTGACGTTTCTGTTGCTCCAAAAACTGAAACAAGGCCTCGAGTTCCTCGACCTGGCTCCGCAGCAGAGTGACTTCTTCCCGTAACGCCGCGACCTGTTTGGACTTCACCTCGAATTCCGTTCGCAGCACTCGGCTATCCTGTCGCGCAGCATGGAATTCCAAGGCAACCTGGAGCACGGGGCGCATCAGATCCGGGTTCAGGGGCACGTCTCCAGCCCCGAGTCTCAAAGCGAGATGATCAAAATCGCGCAAATGCCGTTCAATCGCGTCCACGTCCTCAGCGGACAGCAAGCCGGAAAGAACGGCTCCCAACATCGCCCTGTCCAAAATGTCCACCTTGTCCGTCTCCAGGGCAGCCCTGAGGAACAGCGACCGCGCCTCGACATAGTCCTCACGCTGGTAGGCGCTCAACGCCCGTGCCAGCCGATCGTGGCCAAGGCTCCAGTCGAGTTCGCCCAACGCAGGGTGAAACAGGTCCCCGCCCAGCCTCCACGGCGTCCCCCTGGGGGAACAGCCCAAGAGCGTCGTGATCAGTAAAACCGTCAGGACGAAAGCAATTGTTCGAAACGGTCGTCGCATGCGCCTTACGCCTGATGGTCCGTGACCAGAGGGAGCGTGAAACAGAACGCGCTTCCGGTTGATGATGTATTCTCCAACCATATCTCTCCTGAGTGCGCCTCGATGATCCGCCGGGAAATACTCAAGCCCAGCCCGGCTCCATCGGAAATTTTTTGGACGTTTTCTCCACGGTAGAAACGTTGAAAAACATACTTTCGTTCTCCCGGGGGGATTCCCGGGCCTTGGTCCATGACACAGGTTTTCACCATACTGGATGCCTCCAGCACCGTGATGTTGATCGTAACCAATGAGCCACACGGGGCGAATTTCAGGGCATTTCCCAGTAGGTTGAAGAGCACTTGCTGGATATGTTCCTTGTCGGCCAAAACCCATACAAATTCCTGCAGGCGAGGCGCTTCGACGATGATGGACTTCTTCACGGCAATGGGTTGGATACGCTGGATGGCTTCGCGAACCAGATCCAGGAGGGACAGGGCTTGCACGGAGAGGTCGATCCGCTTTGAACCCAGGTTGGATATCTGCATCAATTTCGCAAGCAGATCGGAAAGCCTGCGAGCCTCTTTTTGCGCAATATCCAGGTAGGCTGACTGGCGTTGATCTACCGTCCCCAGAACCCCGTCCTGGACGAGACTGACGGCCTCCCGGATGCTTGTCAACGGCGTACGGATTTCGTGACTGAGCATGGATATGAACTCGGCGCGCATCCGGGCTTCCACCTCAAGACGTTCGGCCATTTCGTTGAAGGCTCCAGCCAACTCCCCCAATTCATCAGAGGAATTTGTCCGGATCGGCTGGAATTCCTCATCATTGGCCATTCTGCTGATGCCCAGACGGATTTCCCGTAGTGAGCGATTCAAATGCAGGGCAATTCCCAGGCTCGCTGCTACACCCAAAAAAGTCGCCGCCGCGAGCCCCACGAGACCCCAACGGTATGCGGCCGCCCCTCTGGCGTAAATCTCCTGAACGCTCACATTGATCCGTTCAAAAAGATTCAGCCGATCCATCGAAATCAGGGTGATCCACCGCTCAGTACGTTCTTCACCGGGAAGTTCGGCATGATCCCCATTGTGGAGATATTTTGCAAGGTCCGCCTGCAGGAAGGATATTCCTGGAGAAGGGTCACCTTGGATGACGAACCCGCCCACCAGGAAACGAAGGGTTTCCAGGTGATCCCAAGAGGCCGAAAGATATTCCTCCCGGCCCAAAATCTCGTACTTCCGAAGATTTTCAAGATAACTCAAGAGAGTACCCATGACCTGATCGGATTTTGCGACCCTGGCGAAATCTTCACTGACGATCCGTCCCGACGTGGAGACGACATCCTTGATGCCCCAAAAAAGGGAAAAGGTTATGATGTAAAAGATCGTAATCAAAGCGAGACTCCAAACCAGGAGTTTCGTCGTTACCCCGATGCGCAACGGAATCGATTCCCTGCCCATTATTCCTCCCACTCCAGCGTTGCTCCGTGGCCTTCGTCCCGTCTCTATCATGACAGGCCACTTCACGGATCACAACCGCGCGATGCAATGGCCCCCCACGGCATCGCCAACCCCATATCAAAAAGGGCATGGAGGAAAAGACGGATAGCTTTGCTCCAGCTTTAGGGAGACTTCCAGACATAGTGATTTTCCAATTCTCTAGCCTCTGCCTCCTGTCAGACACGGATCACTTGTTGTTCCGACTTTCAATCAGGGAAGGGTGTGCAAAAAATGAAACCAGAGTACCGAAATCGCACGACAAGGCCTAGGGGCTTAACATGAAAAACCATTAAATTCAATGGTCTATGTATGGCACGCGGTTTGCTTTGTCGAGATTGTCTCCGGTCATTGGGGACTGGAGTTATAATCCGAACTGTCACGTCGTCAGGATGTGGCCTAATGAAATGGAGGTTGTATGAGAGGTTTTATGACTGGAATCGTTTTGGGCTTCGTTTTTATGGTTCCCTTTGCACTGGTCGCGGGAACGTTCGAAAAAGGGCAGGATATGATTGTTTGCATTCATGAGGGAAGCATGAACATTGTGATCACGGAAGAAGAGTGCCCAGGTGAAACCCGTTCAGGCACTCTCGTCGATGTGTCGAGCGAGCATGTCGATGTGCAGGTTGGTGAGGAAGTGTTTCGCGTGCCTTTGACTCAGTAACGGGAAGGCTGGTCCCGAAAGGTATTTTCGTTTCCGGGGCCATGTGCCATAGCAGGAGGTTGCCGCAAAAGTCGCCCTCACCTTCCAGAGGTGGGTACATGCCCATCCCAATCAGTGCAGGGGCCCTGAAATTGGCTCGCGTGGGAATAAGGTAATTCGAGGGTCGGCGATAATCTGCGGTGGCCTCCTGCCTCCGAGCGAGAAGAATTTAATGCCTTCCGCGGAAATGATCTCTCATGGTTGCGCAACGAGATAATGCAGATGAATACTGAATTTTATCTTTGAAGGAATGTCGATTATGAAAAAAAAATCCTGTTCCGCGGAAGATGTGGCCTCCGCATGCATTGAAAAAATTCACAGTACGCGACAACCGAAAGCTGTTTTTCTATTCAGCGGCACGGACCTCCAGGTTGTCGGTGCGGAAACCAAAAAATATGCCCGGCTGCTCAAGACCCATCCGAAAAATTTTCTAGGGATCTATGATTCGCGGGCGACAATGGACTGGCTGTGTGAGGACGTCTGGTACATGTTCACAAATATGGCTTGAATATTGATTCTGTATGGTAATTTTCGAACGGGCACGGCTTCTCTCCTTTTTAGTGTGTCACTTCGCCCGATTAGTCGTCATAATTTTGGATATGGTTCCTTAGTATCAATCAGACCAGGAACATTCCGCCAAGCAGCGGGTATGTTTTTCCGCGGCAGGATAAAAAACCGTGGTAGGGCGAATACTCATTTTGGAGAAAATGAATGATTTTTCATAATTTCATTGGCATGAGTCTTGTCTTCATTGCGTGCATGATCATCGCAATCCATTCGCTCTCACGAACAAAAAAAAAGCATCCTGGAGAAGATCTACTTTCCGACAAGCGCTGACCATGAAAACGCAACTAGAGGGGGGGCTGCAAAATCTCCGTACAAACAAACCCTGATGGAGCTAAAAATATACATGACGATGCTTTCACGGATGGCCCCTCTTCTATTTTTCTCGATCTTACTGAACGTAGACGATCTGTTTGCCAGATCGGCATACGTCGCGGAACTACAGCAGATTACTCAACGTACCGGTCCATCCACTGACCATCGGATCGTAAAGATGCTGCCCTCCGGAGCCTTGCTGACCGTCCTGGAAGAGAGTGATGGATGGCTGCGTGTGCGGGATGCGGATGGGAGCATTGGGTGGGTACTGCTGCGCTTCACCACAACAGAACTGCCTGCGCGGTTGCAACTGGAACAACTCCGGCAAGAACATGCAGACCTTCGAGAGGCATCCGGCGGAGCTGTGGGCCGGATCGCCGAGTTGGAGGCGGCAAAGCATCAACTGGAGAGCGCCCTTTCTGAATCAATCAGGAATCATGATGTCTTGGAGCGGGAACACACGACGTTGCTCTCGGAAGCCGCCCATGTCGTGGAACTTCGTGAGCGCCATGACACCACTATGGCGCAATTGGAACAGGCGCAAGTCAGGGTTCGAAAGCTCAGCTCCGATAACGAAGAACTCCGGGCATCCGAGCGTCTCCGCTGGTTTCTACTCGGTGGCGGAATCGTTTTCACGGCTTGGTTATTCGGCTTCTTGAGCGGTCGGATGCAACGAAAACGCCGTTCTGGCCTGCAATACTGATCCCGGCCGTCCCTCAAAAGGCAGGGAGATATAATAGTCCGCTGAAAAACTCCCAATTGTTGCGTCGCCGTGAAAAGTTCAAACTCTCACGTATCAATAAAGACGCTTCGACCTTGATTCGATTGCCAGGACGCCAAATCGAAAATGTGGCGAAGCCACAGCCCGTGAGGGCCGGACACAGGACGTGTCCGGTAGCTTTTCTTGCTCCTTGCACTTGGGGTTTTTGAACGGACTGCCGACATAGGCCTTTTTCAACACTCAGATAAGGGGAGACTCTATTCCAGGTCGGGATGCCGACTTCGACTTTTTGCGCGAAATTTCGCCCAGAGACTGTTTCAGGCCAGCTCAATCAGCGTCATTCGCGGAAGGCGATAACTGCTGGCTGGAAAGGAAATCCCGATAGGTTGCTACCAAGCCCTCTTGCAAACCGAAGGTGGGCTCCCAACCCAAGCCCCGTATTCGGGAGACGTCCAGCAGCTTGCGCGGAGTGCCGTCCGGTTTGTCCGTGTCCCAGGCGATCTCCCCTTCGTACCCGACGGTCTCGCGGACTATTTCCGCCAGTTCGCGGATGGTCTGGTCCTCGCCGGAGCCGATGTTCAGCAGCGGCGCGACATCCTCCCTCAGCAGTCCGGCATAGCCCGCCTCGGGCAAGCCCATCAGGAACACACAGGCCAAGGCCAGGTCGTCCACGTGCAGAAACTCACGGCGCGGCGAGCCCGTGCCCCAGAGCGTGACGTGCGGCGCGCCGGAGATTTTGGCTTCATGGAACTTGCGGATCATCGCCGGGATGACGTGGCTGCCGGCCAGGTCGTAGTTGTCGTTGGGGCCGTAGAGGTTGGTGGGCATCACGGCCAGATAGCGCGTCCCGTACTCCCGGTTATAGGCCCAGCACATCTCGATGCCCGCGATCTTGGCCACGGCGTAGGGCCGGTTGGTGGGCTCCAGGGGGCCGGTGAGCAGGTACTCCTCCTTCATGGGCTGGGGGCAGTCCCTGGGAAAGATGCAAGACGATCCCAGAAAGATCAGCCGACGCACTCCGCTTCGCCACGCCTCGTGGATCACGTTGGTCTGGATGGCCAGATTGACGTGGATGAACTGAGCCGGATAGGTATTGTTGGCCAAAATTCCACCCACCTTGGCCGCTGCCAGGAAGACGTAGTCCGGACGTTCTTGCTCGAAAAACCGGCGCACGGCCCCCTGCTCGGTCAGATCCAGTTCCGCGCTGGTCCGCTGGAGAACGTTCCGACACCCCTTGGCCTCCAAAGTCCGAACCAGAGCCGAACCTACCAGGCCGCGATGGCCGGCTACGTAGATTTTTGCGTCGTTTTGCATGGCGATGTGTTATTGCAGAGTTTGGTTCTCTTCGTTTTTTCGAAACCCATGTTCGAACTCCGGGGCGTAAAGCCTGGAGGTGGTGGCCAGTTCCTGGCTGGGAAGGACGAGGAAGATGGTCTGGCGTTCCCAGAGAGGTTTTGCCTCGGTCTTGGCCAGCTTGTCCAGGGTCAGGCGCTGGATGTCTTCCTCGGGCCAGCCGACGCGGTGGGCGGCGATGATCGTGGTGTCCGGGGGGTAGCCGCCGTCAAGCAGTTCCCGGGCCAGCTTTTGGTGGCTTGGGCCGCTGAGGTAGACGGCCAGGGCCGCCTGGTGAACGGCCAGTCCCCGCAGTTGTTCCAGTTCGGGGACTCTGGTCCGGCCGTCCAGGCGGGTCAGGATCAGGGTCTGGCAAATCTTGGGAATGGTGAAGGATACGTTGGCCGCCGCCGCCGCGGCCATGGCCGCGGTCACGCCCGGGACCACGGCATAGGAAATCCCCTCCGCGTCCAGGAGGCGGGCCTGTTCGCGCACCGCGCCGTACAGGCCGGGATCGCCGGTGTGCAGCCGGACCACTCGATGACCCGAGCGGACCGCGTTCCGGATCAGTTCATGGGTCTGGTCCAGGGTCAGTCCGGAGGAGTCCACGATTCGGCATTCGAACCCGGCCCCTTCCAGCATGGCCACCGGGACCAGGGACCCGGCGTAGATGATCAGGTCCGCCTCCCGGATCAGCCGTTGGGCCTTGAGAGTAAGCAGTTCCGGGTCTCCAGGACCCGCGCCGACGAAGGAGACGTTGGAAGAAGGCGTTGAACTCATGGCATGGGCTTGCGACTGCTGAGCAGGAAGACGGGGTTTTGGGCGCTGATGCGCACGTCGTCGGCCAGGGGAGCGCCGTGCCCGGCCTGGACCTGGACGATTTCCAGACCAAGGCCGTGGTGCTCCAGAAGTGTTTTGGCCCGGTGCATGCTTCCCAGAAGCACGGTCGCGGCCACCAGCTTGCCGCCGGGCTTGAGCCTGTCCCAGGCTGATTCCAAAATATCCTTCGAAACATCACCCGGATCGCGGCCCTGCATGTTTCGTGGGCTGCTTCGTGGGCTGTTTTGGGGGCTGCATCCTAAACTGCTTCCGAGGCCGCCGCCGAGAAAGATCCGATCCGGGTGGGGCAACGTTTCCAGACAGTCGGGCATCTGGCCGTGGACCACCTGGACCCAGAAGGCGTTGGTTCGCCGGACGTTCTCCCGGATCATCGCGACGCGGCGCTCCTCCCGCTCCACGGCCACCACGCCGCCCCTGGGCAGGAGCAGGCCGGCTTCGATGCCCACGGAACCGCACCCGGCCCCCAGATCCCAGAGCAGATGATCCGGCTCCAGGGCCAGGGCCGCCAGGGCCGCGGCCCGAATCGTCGGTTTGGTGATCAGGCCGCGCTCGTGAACGTAATCCTCTACGGCCATTCCCAGGGTCAGGGTGATTTCCGGCTCTCGGACTCGTTCCAGGAGGACGAGGTTCAACGGAGAAAAGGCCCGTCCGGCGGCCTGTTCCAAGGAGTACGCTCCCCAATTCTGGCTGGGCAGCCCCAAGTCCTCGAAAACCCACATCCGGAAGTTGTCCGCCCCGCGCTCCATAAGCATCCCGGCCAGGACCGCCGGGGCATGCCGCTCGTCCGTATACACGGCCACCCGATGGTTGCGGCCCAGGGCCGCGAATAACGACGCGGTTCGATCCCGACCGTGCAGGGAGACCGCCGGGACGTTCTGCCAAGCGATGCCCAGCAGCGCGGCGGCTGCCTGGAGCGTGGTGGTTCCGGGATGCAGCCGAACGTTTTCGCGCCCCAGACGGCGGACCAGCAGCGGGCCGATTCCGTAAAAACAGGGGTCCCCGCCCACCAGCACCACCACGCGGCGTCCGGCTTCCCAGGCCTGGTCCAATCGTTCCAGCGGCGAGGCTAGGGGAGCCTTGAGCACGACTCGTTCGCCCCGGAAATTCGGGAAGTCCGCCTGGATGCGTTCCCCGGCGGCCAGCATGTCCGCCTCCTGGATCAAGCGTTCCAGTTCCGCATGGCCATGCCGCGGCCCTTGTCCCAGTCCGACGACGTCGATGGGATGGCGGATCGGCTGGACATGATGGATGGACATGGTTCGGGCCTGGGGTTGCGCGAGGGCTGGATGCTGAATATGACAACCTTTCTTGACGGCTGGAGAACGTCTTGCCGGGCCGAAGGACCGTTTGTCAGGAATCCTTCACGGCAAGGCGAAATAGGTGTTCAACCGGACCGCCTCGGCGGTCATGCTTACCAAAGGTTCGGAACATGAGCAAAGAAAACGTCGGCGTCAGAATCCGCAACTTGCGGGAGGAGCGGGAAATCAACCGGGAGCAGTTGGCCGAGCGCACTGGTTTGGCTCCGGAATTCATCTCCCGCATGGAAGACTCCGGGGATGTCCCCTCCCTCGGCCCGTTGCTGAAGGTCGCCCGGGGCCTGGGCGTGCGGCTGGGCACCTTTCTGGACGATCAGGTCAGCCGCGATCCGCTGATCGTGCGCCTCGAAGAACGCCAGGCCGGGCTGAACATGCACAAGGACCACGGCGGTCCGCTGGCCCTGCGCTTCTTCCCCTTGGGCCTGGGCAAGACCGACAGGCACATGGAGCCCTTCTTCATCCAGGTGCTCCCCGACCCGGCCCGGGAAAAAAGCCTTTCCGCCCATGAGGGCGAGGAATTCATCGTCGTCGTATCCGGAGAGATCGAGCTGCGCTACGGCCGGGAGACCCAGCGACTCAAGGCCGGAGACTCGGTCTACTACAACTCCGCGATTCCGCATCACGTGGGAGCGGTGGGCCCGGAACCGGCGGAGATCTACGCGGTATTGTACATCCCTGAGTAACGTTCCGAACAGGTAGTTGCTCAACAAACGTCCATCTGGGGAGCATTCGTGGACAAGCCAATTCTTCGAGAAATCACCCTGGGCCGACTTCTGGACGAGGCCGTCAGGGACTATCCGGACAATGACGCCGTGGTCTACGTGGACCGCAACTTTCGCCTCACCTACCAGGAGTTCGGGGAGGTGGTGGATCAACTGGCCAAGGGCCTGATGCACCTGGGGGTGCAAAAAGGGGAGAAAGTGGCGGTCTGGGCCACCAACGTGCCTTACTGGGTGGCGCTGCAGTTCGCCACGGCCAAGATCGGCGCGGTGCTCCTGACCGTGAACACCAACTACAAATCCAACGAACTGGCCTATCTCCTGGAGCAGTCCGAGGCGGAGAACATCTTTCTGATCGACGGATTCCGGGATACGGACTACGTGGCCACGGTCAACGAACTGGTCCCCGAACTGCGCGTCGACGCCCGGGGGCACCTGCGCAGCAAACGTTTTCCGCACTTGAAGCGGGTCTTTTTTCTGGGGCCGGAAAAACACCGGGGCATGTACTCCATTCCTGAACTGCTGGCCCTGGGGCACATGGTTTCCCAGGCCGACTATCTGGCCAGACAGGCCACGCTGGATCCCCACGACGTGGTGAACATGCAGTACACCTCCGGGACCACCGGCTTCCCCAAAGGGGTGATGCTCACCCACTACAACATCGCCAACAACGGCTTCTGGATCGGCGAGAACCAGCTTTTCACCCACAAGGACCGGATCTGCCTGCCCGTGCCCCTGTTTCACTGCTTCGGTTGCGTGCTGGGCGTGCTGGCCGCGGTCAGCCACGGCAGCACCCTGGTCATCCTGGAAGGGTTCAACCCGGTGCATGTGATGGCCTCGGTGGAGCAGGAGCGCTGCACGGCCCTCTACGGCGTGCCGACCATGTTCATCGCCGTGCTGGAGCACCGCCTCTTTCCCAAGTTCGACTTCAGCTCCCTGCGCACCGGAATCATGGCCGGTTCGCCCTGTCCGGTGCGGGTGATGCGCCAGGTCATGGAAAAGATGTACATGCGCGACATCACCATCTGCTACGGCCTGACCGAGACCTCGCCGGTGATGACCCAGACCCGGGTGGACGACGACGTCAACCGCCGGGTGGCCACGGTGGGTCGGGCCATGCCGGCCATCGAGGTCCGGGTGGTGGACCCGGAAACCAACCAGCCCGTGCCGCCGGGCGTCCAGGGCGAGGTCTGCTGCCGGGGCTACAACGTGATGAAGGGCTACTACAACATGCCCGAGGCCACGGCCCAGACCATCGACGCGGACGGCTGGCTGCATTCCGGGGACCTGGGCGTGATGGACGAGGACGGCTACCTGGCCATCACCGGACGGATCAAGGACATGATCATCCGGGGCGGGGAGAACGTTTATCCGCGGGAGATCGAGGAATTTCTGTACACCATGGAGGGAATTTCCGACGTCCAGGTGGTGGGCGTGGCCAGCCGCAAGTACGGGGAGGAGGTGGGCGCGTTCATCGTTCCCAAGCCCGGCGTGACGCTTACGCCGGAAGAGGTCAGGGACTTCTGCCGGGGGAAGATCGCTCGCTACAAGACGCCGAGATACATCGCCTTCGTGCAGTCCTACCCCATGACCGCCAGCGGCAAGATCCAGAAATACAAACTGCGCGAAACCGCGGCCAAGCTGTTTCCCGAGGCCATGCGCTGACCGGAGGAGGCGGCCCGGTCTACGCCTCGCGACGCCACAGACCATCCCATGCGTTTTTCGCTCCCGATCATTCTCATCCTGGCCCTGACGAACGTTTACCTCCTGGTTCAGTCAGGCGCACGTGTCCAGGACATGGTGCCGCCTTCAGCCGAAGAGAGCCTGGTGAGCGCCGAGCATCAGTTGAAGCTGCTCAAGGCCCAGGACAAGATCACGATCCTCAAGCTGATGCTGGACCGCTACCGCGAGGCCAACACCCACCGGCTGCGCCTGACTGCCTACACGGCCAGGCCCGAGGAAACCAATGAAGACGTGGAAAACACCGCGATCATGCAGACCCCAAGACCCGGATGGACGGTGGCGGTTTCCCACGACCTGCGGGGCTGGCTGGGCAAACGGGTCTACGTGGAAGGCTTCGGCGTGCGGTTCGTCGGGGACTTGATGAATCCCAGGTACTCGAAGTCCATCGACGTCCTGGTGGCCGACGTCGAGGAAGCCCGGGACATCGGCGTGATCCTGGACGTCTTCGTGACCCTGATCGAGCCCCTGCTCCCGGAGCATTACGACGGCGACTTCGATATCACGGCCGTGTTCAATTGGAATCGGGAATGACGGGTCAATCCCGAAGGGGCTGTGTGCCGATAGTCCGTTCAAAAACCTCCAAGTGCAAGGAACAAGAAAAGCTCAATTTCGAAGCGTATTTATTGATGCGTGAGAGTTTGAGTTTTTTGCAGCGACGCAGCAATTGGGGGTTTTTCAACGGACTATTCGGTTATCCGAATGTCTCCAGGCAGGCATCCCGTGCCACTTCGGCATAAAAACGGCGGTGTTCCGGGGGTAAAGGGATTTCCTTGTCCGTGGCCAGGGAGGCATAGGTCTTGAGCAGGTGTTCGCGGACCACCCTCATCCCGTTTTTGCGTCGGCTCCCGGCTCCGGAAGCCTGGAGATCCTCGGCCAGCCGGATAATTTCCCGGGCTCGGACCGTGGCACTGTGATCCCGCTGCACCCGACGCTTGCCGCGCAGGGCGATTTCGCCCAGCCGTTCCGGATCGGCCAGGGCCTCTTGAGCGATGCGGGTCGCGGCTGAGGCATCGTTGCGGGGATAGACCAGGATTTCCTCGCCAGGTACGAACGCCTCCCGCAGACCGTTTTCCACATCCTCGGTGAGCACCGCCGCTCCGCAGGCCGCGGCCTGGAACAGCCGAAAATTCAACTCGCCCACCACGCTCTGGTTGATCACGATCCGACTGCGCCCGAAGATCGGCGCGTACGCGCCCTGCTGGACAATGGTAGGGCAGGCTTGGCGGAACCTGCGTAAAAACGGCCCTCGGTCCGGGTTCAGCGGCGGATTCAGCGTGCCCACGAAACTGACCGGAATGTCCCGCTCCATGCCGGGATCCCGGTCCATGTCCAGACGGCAGTAGAGCGGAAACCAGCGGCATTCCCGCCAGGCCCGTGGATCCCAAAACAGCTTCAGATAGTCCTTCTGGGCCACCAGGAACAGGTCAAAGGCCCAGCTGTAGGGCACGTGCCAGGGGTTGCAGTACTGGTCGATGGAGTACCCGACCACCACCCCCGGCAGCCGCTCCAGGCCAAAGACCTCCAGCGGTCGACACCGGTCCACCCAGACGGTCAGTTCCGGCCGGAAATCCCGGGCCGAAAGAATCTCCCACAGTTCCCGCGGACCGATGAGATGCTCAAGGGGCACGTCATGACCGGCCCCCTTGCCCATGCTCAGGACATGGTGCCCCATGTTTTTCCAAGCCTGGACGAAGTCCGTTCCCCCAACGCTCAAGATGCGCATGCTTTGTGCCTCAAAAGTATCCCAGACTGCGCAGGGTTTCCAGTTGGCGTTCCTTGTCCTGATCCCTGCCGGAGCGCTCCCCGCCGCCCGCGGCCTGATCCGGCGCGACGGTGCAGGGCATGCAGCCCAGGGAGCGGTAGCCTTGGGCGTAGAGCGTGCAATAGGGCAGCCCTTGTTCCATGATGCAGGCCCAGATGTCCATTTCCGTCCAGTCCAGGATCGGGTTGACCTGGAGATGATCCGGGGATTCGCGAGGCTCCACGGGCTGGCGGTCGCATCGGCTGGGCGACTCGTCCCGGCGCAGCCCGGTGAGCAGGGCGGATAGGTGGAGGTCGCCGACGGCCTGTTGCAAGGGAAGAATCTTCAGGTCGCGGCAGCAGGCCAGCTTGTTCTGGGCCACGGGGTAGTCGTCCAGGGAGATATACGGGCGTTGCACATGCAGGTCTATTTCCCATTCCCGGGCCACCTGGTCGCGCAATTCCAGAACCTCGGGGAACTTGAGCCCGGTATCCAGGTTCACGGCCCGACAGGGAGCCATGCCCCGCTCTCGGAGCAAGGAGCGCCACAGCCAGAGCACCACGGTGGAGTCTTTGCCTCCGGTCCAGGCCACGGCTGTCTGTTCAGGACCATGTGCGGCCAGAACCTGTTCGAGGATGCGCCGAGAGTGGAGTATTATTTCATGCAGCATGGTGTTTCATCGTGGTTTCATTCATTACGCTGTAAAGCCCTGGGCCGGATGGCCGGGAGCATATTCCGGCCGGGCCGCGGAGGAATCATCGTGTATCTGCTCTTGCTCCCCTTGCCGACTTGCATGGAAAGCTGGAGGCGTTCCAAATTTACGTCTTTCACCCGCAGCCGCAACAACTCGGTCAACCGCAATCCCGCCGCGTACACCAGCTCAGCCATCAAACGATAGGTTCCGCCCATGGCATCGAAAAGTCGTTTGCATTCGCCTTGCGACAGGACCGTGGGCACTTTCCGCTTTCGCCGCGCTCGCGAAAAATCGCTGAAATCCCCAGGATCACGTAGCAGGGCTTCAGGGAAAAAGAAAACCACGGCATTCAACGCCTGGGCCTGGGTCGCGACCGCCACCCGCTCCTTGACCGCCAAGTCGGCATTATGGTGATCCAGATCAGCAAGGGGCTTGTCACCGATGGAGGCCATGAACCGCCTGCACCATGACCGATATGTCTTCTCGCTGTTCCCGGTCAGGTTCTTCTCTCGTATTCGTCGGACCAAGGCCTGCTCCCACTCCGGCCTGCCAAGAGTCCGGGTGCCGTCCGTGGGCACGTCATTCATGGAGTAAACGCGATAGTCGCCGACCTTTCGAGCGGCTCCTGCTGGGTGTTTCTCTGAAATGGGCGGTTGGGGCGGGTTTGTTTCTTTGTTGGGCGCGTGGCTTGATCTCGGAACATGATCACCGACACCAGCTTCCGTTATCTCAGACGATGACGCCCTTTTCTCCGTCATGCGCTTGCGCCCCTCCAGGAAATGCCAGCGCAACGCCTCTCGACGGATCGGGAAACGATCAGGGTCCAGATATGATTGCCTCCATTCCAAATGTCGTTTAAATGTTTCAGCGTCAGCAATTTTGTCGGTTTCCCAAAGCCAGTACCGGAATTTGACGATGGCTTCTCGATATGCGTGATAACGATCCGGAGGGACACTGGCCTTCAAGACCTTCTCCCAGTCGTCAAAAATGATCACGGTTCTATCCATCATTTCCTCCGAGGTCAGCTTTATATCCCGCATTTTAGGTGAACATATGACTGCCGCATAAAGCTGACCTCTATACAAAGCATATAGCTGATCTCGGAGTCAAGAAGGATCTGTCAGTGGTGTCTTAATGTCTCGAAATGATACGCTGATTGTGGATTTTTTTCGAAAAGTGCTTGTTAAGTTAGCAGGTGTTGAGGCCGGGAATTGGGGGGGGCGGAATTTTGTGAGTTCCGCATAATAACACTGTTCCCGCGACGCTTTCGCGTCGCCGGAACGTGCCGGGGCTTACTGCGTCCCCGCGGAAGCCGCGTCGAGAACAACCGGCTGGACCGGCACGTTAGACGCAGAAAGGTTGGAGTTGTGGGCACCTTTGCACAAATGACGGACCGCTTGCGTAGCTGGGCGGACGTGAATGTTTTCATCGTATGTACGTTGTCACCCCCGAACATTCTTGTCGTCGTCGCCTCCTTTTCCGTCTTCCTTGGTGGACTGGTACTGTGGTTCTGCGATTTGGGCTCTGCTGCATGGATAGCAGTAATCATAGGTTTCTTCGGCCTCGGAAAAGACGTTTTGTCTGTGTTCGTTCGATGGGTAACGTCCCCGGACGTGAGCCTAAAGCCAGATGACCAGGCACCTGAACTCTTTTCCTCTCTAGCACTCAGCGACGACTATCTTGCCGAGGGATACGAGGTCGTGCCAGTCCCGGGACGCTCGAACGAGTACGTCGTGCGTTCGCCTAAGTTGGACGCGTTTCTGCGCACGGAAGATTACCTGCTCCATGAGAATCGGGACGTTCTCAAACCGCTGGTGGAAACACTGCGGCGTAACTCCAAGGTCTTGGAAGACGCTCTGCGATGCAAGTACAGGCAGTCATGGCGCGCAGATCCTCCTCAGCGTTTCATGAATGAGGCAAAGGTGTCTATCGCAACTGACTTGTTTTCCCGTGGGCCTATCACAATATATCGTGGAACCTATTTTCATTCATTCCTTACGAACGAGCTTGTAAACTGCGTTTTGGAGTCTCGCGGAGCTCATCCACAGATCCTTTACCGAGGCTCGCAGCACTTCCCAACTTTCTTGGAAAACGACGGTCGATGCTTGCTTAAGCGACTCTGTGAGTCCCATATGGGCAACCACATCGGAATAAGTACGGTCGTACTAACCAGCGACGGCCAGCTCGTCCTGTGGCGCCAGTCTGGTGGTGCCCAACAGTCCAGGGATCTCCTGGCTCCCACGGGCAGTGGTTCGTGCGATTGGCAAGACTGGTCTCGCCTATCACGCAGCGCTTCGTTGAAAACGCTCATATCGAGTGCAATGGAGAGGGAATTTCGCGAGGAATCCCATCCCCTTAAGTCGGCGTTAAGGGGCATTGCAATCCGAACAGAGATTCTTGGCCATTTTCGATGGGTACGTCGTGGTGGTAAGCCGGAATTTGTCGGAGTATCGAAGATAGAAGCACCCTTCTCTAGACTCCAGGCAAATACCGACGAGGTTGATGCACCCGAATTTGTTCAACTTGCGTATCCAGCCTGCAACGTTGAACAACTTTTGTCGTCGATAGCAAAATTGCTTTGTAATAAACAGTTGTCAGTGCCGTTGTGGGTCAACCTCATCTGCTTGCAAGAGGCGCTGCAGAGCAATTCTAACCTGTTGACGAGTGTCTTGGCGAAGTGACCAAGCTGCGTCTAACCCATAAGGATTGACACGACCTGCAAGGTCGTTTCAATCCATCGTTCAAACAAAGCGTTGGAGAACGACGCGCCGCAAGCGGCGCGGGAACGGGCCGGGGCTGACTGCGTCCATCCGGTTGCCCTCGCCGCGGAAGCCGCGTCGAGAACAACCGGTTGGACCGGCTTCGGCCCGTTGGGGCAAAAAAAGGAGATGTGAAGATGTTCGGTAAAATCGTGTCCGTGATTGCAGTATGTATGTTCGCCGCTTTGACCAGTAGCAGCGCGGGGTTGCCACTGGTGGAGAAGTAATTCGTTCGGTGGCACGCAGTACAGCCCCCGGTCAGTAGCAAAAACGCAACTGGCATGAAGTGACTTACCTGTTTGCCACAGAGACAGGCCCCCCTCGAAGAACGATCGACATTGAAATGCATCAAAATCCACCGCGTACGGGTGATGAAATTGTCATCTATTACCTGCTGGAGAATCTCGACCGGAACTGGCCGCTGGAATTTCGCCGGGGATGGTGGAACTGGTTTATTGCGGGCTTCGGCGCGCTGTTAGCCGTCTTTTCTGCCGTGATTGTGATCGGCATGCTCGTTGTACGTATCCAAGAGGCTGTAGGCAGGAGGTAAGGGGCGGAAGCAAGTGTTGCCTGGAAGTGCGATCAAAGACAAGGATATCCATGATTTTCAAAAAAGAAAGCACGCGCCTAACCAACCCAAGCGGGATTCAACAAGGTTGAATGGCGGCAGGCGAGCAGCATACCTTCATCATTCATTACGCAGCAAGGCCCAGGGTCGGGCGGCCAGGACCGAGCGCATTCCGGCCAGACCGCAGCCCAGCACCACCAATAGTCCCAAGGCCAGCACCGTCAGCAGGGTGCCGGGGAGAAACGTCCAGGGGTCGTCCAGGACACGGTTCACGAACCACCATGCCAGGCCCGTGCCCAGCCCGGCGGCCAGAGAAGCGGCCACGCCGCCCAGCAGCAGAAACTCCAGCCCCAGGGTGGTGACCACGTCCCGGCGGGTGGCCCCGCAGACCTTGAAGATCGCGGCTTCGTAGCGCCGCCGGTCCAGCCCGGCCCGGATTACTCCGGCCAGAACCACGACCCCGGCCAGCAGGGTCATGGCCGCGATGGCCCGGACGCCCAGGCCGATCTGGTCCGTGACCCTGGCCACGTCTTCCAGCACGTCCCGGACGTCCACAGCCACCACCCGGCTGAAATCCTCGGACAATGCGGCCAGCAGCGCCGCCCGGCGGTCCTCCGGTGTTTGCGGTGCCAGGGAGACGGTGGCGATATGCGTGTATGGTGCGCCGTCCAGGATGCCGGGGGAAAAGATGATCGAGTGGTTCAGGGCCAGGGATTCCCAATCCACCTCCCGCAGGCAGGTGATCTCGGCCTGGATTTCCCGGCTCAGAATGTTCATGACCAGGGTGTCGCCCAGCCCGGCGCCCAGGCCGCGGGCAATGCCCTCGTCCATGCACACCCGGGCCGGGCCGCGATAGTCCTCCGGCCACCAGGACCCACCCACGATCCGGACGTCTTCCATGGGCCGGTCGGCAAAGGTCACCCCGCGTTCACCGCGAATGGCCCATTCCACGGCTGGATCCCGCAGGGCCTGCTCCGGAGTCAGTCCGCCGATGGCCACGATTCGCCCCCGAATGGAAGGCTGGTCCTTCCATTCCGTAAGCTCCGGCCAGGACCGTGCCGTCTCGCGCAAGGCCTCGACGCGATTCCGGGGAATGTCCACGAAAAAGTAGTCCGGCGCGTTCCGGGGCAGTTGACGGAGGAGCCGATCCTGGAAGGAGCCGTCCACCAGGGCCACGGTCACCAGCATGGTCAGCCCCAGGCCCAGAGAGAAGATCACGCTGGCGGTCATGGCCCCGGGACGGTGCAGGTTGGCCACGGCCTGGCGCAGCAGTGGTCCCGCCCAACGTGGGCTGTTCCCGGCCCAAACTCCACTGACCTTGGCGGCTCCCCATCCGGCAAGCCGTGCGGCCCCGTAAAACAGGGCCACACTGACCAGGGCGGCGCTGAAAAAGGCGGCCACGGTCCGGGCGTCGCCCACGGCCGCGGCCATCAGCCCGGCCAGGGCCAGCCACATCACGGCGAGCATCATCCGTTCCCGGAAGCGCAAAGGCTGGGGCACGGGCTGGACATACCCGCGAAACAGCTCCGCCGGGCGAAACCGCAACGCGAGATACAGAGGCCGGAGCACGAAGGCCAGGGTGGTGCCCAGTCCCAGGATCAGGGCCGTGGCCAGCACCTCGGGGTACAGGCCCAAAACCGCTTGCAGGCCAAGACCCCGGGCCAGGGCCGCGGCCCCGAGGTTGGCCAGACCGACGCCCAGGGCCAGCCCCGCGAGGCCGCCGAGCAGGGCCATCGCCAGCACCTGGGTCAGACAGAAGGTGAACAGCGTCCGGGACGTGGTCCCCAGGCAACGCATGGTGGCCAGGGTCGTTCGACGGCCCTCGAAATAGGCCTGGACGCTTCCGGCCACCCCCAGCCCGCCGATGAGCAGGGCGGCCAGGCCCACGAGATTGAGGTATTTGGAAAGATTCTCAATGGCCCGGGTCAGCCCCCTGGCCGCGGAGCCGTGCTCCCGGATTTGCCAGGAAGCCTCGGGAAAAGCTGTTTCCATCTCGACGCGCACGGCCCGCGCGGCAACGGTCCGGTCGCCTTCAGGCGGCAAGGCCAGGCGCACCGCGTACCGGACCAGGCTGCCGGGTTGGATCAGCCCGGTGGCCTCCAGGTCGTCCAGGGATATCATCAATCGGGGCCCCAGGCCGAAGAACCCCGCGGCCTTGTCCGGTTCCCGCTCCAGCACGTCCACCAGCCGGAAGGCAGCGTCTCCAACGGTCACCATATCTCCCACATCGGCCCCGATCCGCGCCAGCAGCCCGGCTTCGGCCACGGCTCCCGGCTCGTTTTCTCCAGAGGCCAACGCGGTTTGGAGGTCCGCCCCGGACCGGAGCCGGGCCTGACCGTGCAGCGGATAACCACGGTCCACGGCCTTGAGTTCGGTCAGGGTGGAGGAGCCTTCAGGCCCTCGGGCCATGGCCCGCAGGGAAGCGACCCGGGATATCTCCCCAAAGCTTTGCAACGTCTCCACGACGTCGGCCGGAATGGGCGCATGGGCTTGGCGCAGTTCCAGATCCCCGCCGAGGATGGCCCGGGTGTTGTTCCGGATCCCGGCGTCCAGAGCCGCGGACAAGGTCCCGATCCCGGCCACGGCCCCCACGCCGAGGACCAGGCAGAGCAGGAAAATCCCGAACCCCTTGGGCCTGTTGCGAATTTCCCGCAGCGCCAAGTCCATGGCAATGATCAGCGGGGTGTCCGCTTCCGCCTTATCTTTGCTGAGACTGTCCAGGGTGTTTCGAGGCACGCCGTTCATGGGCCGCCGACCGCGTCGGGTTCCAGGCAACCGTCGCGCATCACCAGGTTGCGGTCGCACTGCCCTGCCAACCCGGCGTCGTGGGTCACCAGCACCAGGGCCGCACCGTGCTCACGGCGCAGGGCGAACATCCGGCGCATCACCTCGGAGCCGGTGGCCGCGTCCAGATTGCCGGTGGGCTCGTCGGCCAGCACGATCTCCGGGGCGTCGGCAAAGGCCCGGGCCAGGGCCACCCGCTGCTGCTCCCCGCCGGACAACTGGGCCGGGTAATGCCACAACCGTTCACCCAGCCCGACCCGCTCCAAGGACTCTTCGGCCTTGCGCCGGGCATGCGACGCCCCGGCCAGCTCCAGAGGCAGTCGGACGTTTTCCACTGCGGTCATGGTGGGCACAAGGTGAAACCCCTGGAACACGATGCCGATTCGTCCGCGACGCAACCGAGCCAAGGCGTCCTCGTTCATCCGGGTCACGTCCCGGCCCAGAATGCGCACCTCGCCGGAACTGGCCGCCTCCAAACCGGCTATGACCATCAGTAGCGAGGTCTTTCCGGAGCCGGACGGGCCGGTCACGGCCACGGTTTCACCTGTGGACACGCACAGCTCCACGCCGCGCAGAATCTTGACCGTGCTGCCCCCCGCGGCTAGGTTCAGCCGCACGTCGCGTAACTCGATCACTGGATGACCACCAGCATGCTTTCTCCCGTTTTCCGTCCACATATCATCCTCGCCTTCCCAACCTTGGTCTTCATGGTGCTCTTCATGGCTTTCACGACATCCCAGGCCTTTTCCGGCGCATCACCCGGTCAGACCTCTCCCGACGACGAAGCCGTGCTCCTGGCCTTTGGCGACAGCCTTTTCGCCGGATTCGGACTGGCCGAGCAGGACGCCTTCCCCGCCGTGCTCGAAGCCCGGCTACGCCGACAAGGGTACCCCGTCCGGGTGATCAACGCCGGGGTTTCCGGCGACACCACGGCCGATGGCCTGGATCGGTTGGAGTGGGTGCTGGCCGGGCTGCCGACGGATCGCAAAACCCTGGCCATCCTCGAACTGGGCGCAAACGACGCCCTGCGCGGCGTGAACCCGGACATAACTCGCCGCAACCTTTTCTCCATCCTGGAAATTTTTCAGGAGCGAGGCATCTCAGTCTTCCTGGCCGGCATGCTCGCACCGCTGAACCTGGGCCGGGACTTCACCACGCGGTTCAATGCAATTTTTCCGGACCTGGCCGAAACATTCGACCTGCCCCTCTACCCCTTCTTCCTGGAAGGCGTCGTCGGCAACCCGACCCTGAACCTCGGCGACGGCATCCATCCCAACGAGCAGGGCATAAACGTCATCACGGACAACATCTTGCCCCTGATCGCTGACTTTCTGCGTCGGCACGGGGTCCAGCCCGTTCCGTAGCGTCAGCCCGAAAAGATCGTGCTCATATTCAGCAAAGCCGTGATTGCATTCGGGAGGCCGATATTGCCGCGGCCTTTTTCGATTACGAGCACCGCTGCAAGCGGCTGAGCACGAGTACGACGAGCCGCCCCTCACTCCAGCAGATACTCGTACCGCACCTTGATCCGGTCCGTTTCCGCGACCAGCACCTCGGCCTCCTGCCCCACCATGTCCGCGTCCACGAACCCCAGGCGGTCGCCGAGAAAATAGGCCAGTACCTCCTTGGACTCCACGTATCGCCAGACCAGCACGTAGGCCGAGCCGAGATACGGCCGTTCCGTGAATTGGGGCCGGGTGACCAGGCGCAGGCTAAGGTGCTTTTCCTCCGGTTTGGCCAGCCGGAACAGGGCGGATTTCTGAAACGTCTCCTTGAGGTGCAGGGCCAGCCGCATACCGACAGGATCGGCCCCTTGATGCTCCACCAGCACGGGGATGCCTTGCTCCTTCACCGCCTGCAACTCCCGCTCCGCCCCCGCTTCCTCCTCCACGGGGATCTGTCTCGGTTGGGCCGTGGGTTGTTCGACCACGGTTTCTCCCTGATCCTGAGCAACGACCGTACCACGGGCAACCAGCACCACCAAAAGCCCCACCATCAGCAACACGCCGAAAAATGATTTGCTTCCCATCACTTCGGTCCCTCCCTGGGATATGAAGAGTTTTAAATAGCGACCATCCGACTCGTTACGTTCCGTCACTTGCCCGAGCCATGTCAACTCTTGATGCATGTTCGTCGCAGGACGAATCTGTTCTCATCATAATCCTAACACTACAACGAAACTTTGCCGAAACTCGAAAAAATGTCGAGGGCAAGATGCCCTCGTTCCCAGGGTTTTCCGTGCTTTTCCGTGAGTTCCGTGGGCCACTCTCAGGGCGTATTTTGGACATGACGGTCGATTTCGACATCGATTCAGATAGCGGGTTAGGATCGAGATCAAATCTGCCCCGCACTGTCCCGTAAACTGATGGCAAGAATTGCCGCCCGGACGGAAAAGAGGTCAGTTTGATTATGGGCACTGTACTTGCAATGAATAGAGAAAACCAAGCGAGTGTATCATGCCCCAGCAAAATACTTCCATGGACAGCCAATTGGCCGGTCATCAACAGCCTTTGAATATCCCGGAATTCGTCCTGGAGCGGGGAGAACAGCGCTCCGTGACGTGGTCCGTGCCCTGGTCCGACCTGATGATGGTCATGTTCATCCTGTTCCTGGTGCTGTTCGTTTTTTCCCTACGTGAAAAGGACCGGATGGTGATCGGCCATCGCACCCCGGCCAGCATCCAGACCGTTTCCTCGTCTCCGGCCCAGTTGAACATGCTCCCGCTGTACGAGGTGCTCCGGGATCGTCTGCTCGGCCACGAGCGCTCGGTGAACATCGCGTTCCTGGACGACGCCTCCATCGTCATTTCCCTGTTCGGAGAGAATCTTTTTCCGCCCCTGTCTCATGAGCTAGACCTGCGCTCCATGCCTCTGATGTCAAAAATCGGACACACGGTGGCCCTGGCCCAGGGCAACGTGGTGATTACCGGCTTCGCCGACCATGCGCATTCTTCCCCGGAAGTGGCCGGACCGCCCTCAGGCGGTCGCGCCCGGCATCCCGGCGCTTGGGAGGTCGCGGCCCTGCGAGCCGCCGCCGTGGCAGAACTGTTCGTGTGGGAAACCGGCCTGAATCCGGACATGTTGATCATCCAGGCCACCGGTGCCGAACGCCCACTGACGCCCCGGCTGTCCGGACGGGAGCACGTCCAACGCCGCGTGGAAATCCGCATCGAGCCTTGATCGCCCCGGCACTTCACCATCAAACGTTTTCAACCGGCGCAAATCGCTCCGACCAAGGAGTTCATCATGAAAAGCAGAACCCTGATCACCGCGGCAATATGCTTCGTCGGCTTCATCGCCGTGTTTTTCTTTTCCGGTCAGGCCCAGGTCTACTTCAACGTCACGGCCCTGCTCGTGGTGTTCACCGGAACCTTGGGCTCGGCGCTTCTGGGCAGCGGCCCTGACGGGCTGCGTCGGGCGTGGCGCTGCGTGCGGACGGCCTATGCCGAAAACACCGTGCCAGAGCGGATACTGGTCAAGGAACTGCTGCGCACGGCCCATGTCTATAAGCGTACCGGCCGGCTCGCCCTGGATGAAAACGCCCCGGACTATCCGCCGCTCATGCGCGGCCTGGAAATGCTGGAGGACGGCTATACCGAGGCGGAGATTCGAGAGGTGTTTCAGGCCGAGGCCAAGGCCTTCGTGCAGTACCGGGAGGAGATGGAGCGCATTTTTCGGAACATGGCCACCTACGCCCCGTCCTTCGGCGTGGCTGGCAGCGTCATCGGGCTGGTGGGCATGCTGGTGGGGCTGGGGGACACGACGTTGATCCTGAAGAGCATCCCGGTCACCCTGGTCTCCACGCTCTACGGCATCGTCCTGGCCAACTTCCTGCTGCTGCCCCTGGCCGAAAAGCTTCGGGAGAACACCCGTGAGGAACTGGCCCTGCGCCGCATCGTGCTCGGCGGGATGGTGGGCATGATCCGGGGAACGGACTTCTTGAAGCTGCAAACCCTGCTTAACGCCATCACCACCAAGCACGACGCCCACGTGGACGGCTTGCAGGTCATCCGGGAAATCAAGGCCAACCTGTCCCGGCCCGCCCAGCCGGACGGGGCCGGTCGGCTGGAGCTGGTTCCGGCGGTGAAGCGGTCCTGAATAATCCTATAGACCCGTTCCCTCCAAAGTATGGGGAAAACGGTGGAAAGGCTGGCAAAATAGATCGCTGCAAAGTTTTCAAGTGAGCGTCAAGTGAGCTCCGCCCGACTTAGTGAAATTTCGCCGCGGCCCGCTTAAACCCTTCGGCGGAGCGGCGAATGACCGTTTCGTCTACGCAGAAGGCCAAGCGGAAGTAGCCGGGGGTGCCGAAGCCGCGGCCGGGGACGGCCAGAATCAGCTCTTCCTGGAGGGCTTGGACAAAGGCCACGTCGTCGCCGCCTGGAGCCTTGGGGAAAAAGTAGAAGGCGCCCTGGGGCTTGAAGAAGGGGATGTTCGCGCCTTCCAGGACCTCGGCCATGGCCGCGCGGCGCTGGGCGTAGAGGTTCACGTCAACCTGCGCGCCCAGGGCCTTTTGCATCAGGCGCTGCCCAATGGCCGGGGCGTTGACGAAGCCCAGGATGCGGTTGGTCAGGGTCAGTCCGGCCAGAAGTTCGGCCTTGCCGGGCATGGACGGATTGACCAGGGCGTAGCCGATGCGCTCTCCGGCCAGGGCCAGACTCTTGGAAAAAGAGCTGACCACCACGGTGTGGGGGTAGAGGGGCAGGAGCGAGGGCACGGGGTGGCCGTCAAAGGTCAGGAAGCGGTAGGGCTCGTCCGAAAGCAGGTAGATGGTCCGCCTCGTCTCTCTGCTTTTGGTTTGCAGCAGCTCGGCCAGGGCTTGCAGCTCGGACCGGGTGTAGACCCGGCCGGAAGGATTGTTCGGGGTGTTGACCAGCACCACTCTGGTCTTGGGACAGATAGCCGCGGCCACGGCGTCCAGGTCCAGGCTGAAATCGTCCGGATTCGTGGGCACGGGACGCAGTACGCCGGAGTGATTTTCGGCATAAAAACCATACTCCACGAAGAACGGCGCCGGGCAAAGCACTTCGTCTCCCGGCTCCAGCACGGCCCTGAAGAAGCTGTTCAGGGCCCCGGCCGCGCCGCAGGTCAGGATCACGTCCTGACCCGAGACGGGTACGCCCTGTTCCTGGGACAGAAAGGCGGCCAGGGCTGCTCTGGCTTCGGGGTACCCGGCGTTGGGCATGTATCCGAAGCGCTGGTCCCGGCGGGCCAAGTCTTCCAGGGCCTGGAACACGGCATCCGGCGGAGAGAGGTCCGGGTTGCCCAGGCTGAAGTCGCAGACCGCGTCCACGCCGTGCCGGGCCTTGAGTTCCGCTCCGGTCTCGAACATTTTGCGAATCCAGGAGGATCGCTGGAGATAGGCCTGAACTTGCGGGGCCAGGACGGTGGACTCTTGCGTGGTCGCTTCGGGCATGGTGCTTTCCTCCATCCGTTCAGGGAACCTTGAGTCCCATTTTTCGGTATTCGTTAAGTTTGTTGCGCAGGGTGCGCACGGACACCCCCAGCAGCAAGGCCGCCTGGGTCCTGTTGCCGGCGGTGTGGTCCAGGCTTTTGAAAATCAGTTGCCGTTCCACCTCGTGCAGCGGCAGGATCGGACGCTCGCTGTCGGATATGTCCAGCGTGGTCGCGTCTGGGGATCTATCCGTCGCGGCTTCTTCAGCAACCACGGATTCCACCTCAAGTTCGTCCCCGTACTCGCCACCGGACTCGTTCTCGTCATCGAACTCGTTTAGCGGCTTTTCAGCGCAAAAGCTCCCCAATGCCCCCTCTACGGCTTCCGAGGTTTCGGGCTCTCCCTGCCAGTCACCGCTTTCATCCAGAAGAAAATGCCTCGGCTCAATGGGTGCTCCGCCGCACAGCAGTGCGGCCCGTTCCATCAGGTTCTGCAGTTCGCGGACATTGCCCGGCCAGTCGTGTTCCGTAAGCCACTGGCGGGCCCCCGGGCTGATGCTGATCTTGCCCAGGGAGTACATCTTGGTGAATCGGCTGACGAAAAAATCGGCCAGAAGTTGAATGTCATCTCCGCGTTCGCGCAGGGGCGGCAGACGCAAGGGGATGACGTTCAGGCGGTAGTAGAGATCCTGGCGAAACTCCTTGGCCTCCACGGAAGCCGTCAAATTCCGGTTGGTGGTGGCCAGGACCCGCACGTCAACAGGAACGGTCTCGCTGCCTCCGACCCGGTCCAGTTCGCCCTCTTGCAAGACCCGGAGCAGCTTGGCCTGCAAGCCGAGGTCCATTTCCGAAATTTCGTCCAGGAGGATCGTCCCGCCGTGGGCCAATTCGAATTTGCCCAGCTTGCGGGTGATGGCCCCGGTGAAGGCCCCCTTTTCGTGGCCGAACAATTCGCTTTCCAGAAGGTGTTCCGGCAGGGCCGCGCAGTTCACGGCAATGAAGGGCTGGGCCGAGCGGTCGCTGGAGTTGTGCAGGAACCTGGCGAACATTTCCTTGCCTGTTCCGGATTCGCCGGAAATCAGGATGGTCGCCTTGGAGCGGGCCACCTGCTTGGCCAAGGCCAGGGTCCGCTTCATAGTCGGGTGGCGGCCGATGATGGCGCTTTCCGGGTCGCTTCGGGTTTCGTCGGGCGTCGGCTTGTGAGGCTCCTTGGGTTTGGCCTCGGGCGGGGCTGTGAGCAAGGCGCGGACCTTGTTCCAGAGCAGCGGCTCCAGCCAATAGTCCCTGGCCCCCAGTTCCAAGAACCGTTTGGCGTCCTCCGCCGAGCCGTTGTCCGTGAAGATGATCACCGGAGGCATGGGTTCGGCGGCTTGTTGCATGGCGCGGAGCAGATCCTCGGCCTGAAAGCCGGTCAGCCGATCCCGGCAGAAGATCAGAATCGGCTGCTGGCGCTGGATGAACTTCAGCGCTCCGGGGATGGTTTCGGCCATTCCCACGTCCAGGCCGGCGCGTTTGATGGGCTGAAAGAGCGGCGTGACCACGGAAGTGGGTGCCAGAAAGAGGATGCTCGCAACAGGCATGACTTCATCTAACTGGAAGACGATTGTTTTTCAATCGTTTCGTGTTGATGCTCCAGTGCAAAGCGGATATGTGACCAAGGTGGGCGATGAATCGAACACGCACGGTACGAAGACATGAGGGCCACTATTTTGCACCGGCCTTGGGCCACTTGCGCTCCAGCCAGCGGTCCATGAGAAAGGATTTGGCCACGAGGGAGGTGGATTGAAAATACGCGTTCCAATCTGCTGTTATGCGAGGACAAGTTGGTTTTGCTGGGGATCGTAGTAAATGTTCGGGCTGGTCAAGGGAGTGGTGACCTTGTAACTCGCTGTGAAGCAGACGATGATTACATCCGGGTGGATAATGTTCTGCGCTTTGACCCTCAGGTTAATGTCGGTGCGGAAATTCTCCCGCTCTTCGCGGATTTGTTGTTCGATCTCAGAAAGCTCCTGTTCACATCGCACCCTGGCCTTGAGCACCTCGGCCACGATTTGGCGTTTGTGTGACGGAGCTCTTTCCAGGATGCCCTTGATGTCTCCGGAGCCCAAGGAATTGTAGACTTTTTGCAGGGTATCCTCCAGTTCCTTTTTGCGCTCCATGTTGACTTCCGTTACGCGGTTCGCACCCAGATAAATCTGGGTTTCCACTCCCGCGGGCGAGCCGATTTCCTTGGCCAGGACTCCTTCACCGCACCGTAGGATGCCGCCGATGATCTTGCCTCTCCCCCTGGTGGCGATGATGCTTCGTTTGGCGGTAATCTTGCAGTTGTTAATCTCGTGGGCGATGTTCACGTCACCTTGAGCCAGGAGTACGGCGTTTTGGGCATACAGCGCGGATATGCCGCCTCCGGCCTCCACCTTCCCCCCCTGGTCCATGATAATGCCGCATCCTACCTGAACTTCGCCGCCGGCAATGATCACGGCGTTCTCGACCACGTCCCTCACCACGACGTTGCCCGGTGCCTCCACCCGGAAGCCAGACGGTACGGAACCGAGGATGTTGACCGAACCCCGTTCCAATTTGATGTTGCCCACCTTCAGATCGACGTCGCCCTTGATTTCGAAGACTTCCGTGACCTTAAGCGTGTTGCCCTGAAAAAAGACCATGCCGGAGGCCGTGGCGTAGTACTCGTTGCCTTCTGGGGAGCAGCGAACATTTTCTTCGGCCAACAGCGTGAACGGGCGACCCTCTTTGGCTGGTACCGGTTTTCCGAACACGTCGATGCCCGGCTCCCCGGGTTGCAAGGGAATCAACTGGCCCAGGATGTCGCCCTCATTCACCGCACGAACCACGCCTCGTGCTCGGAAGTCGATCCTGCCGTCGGCGGTTTCCAGGCCCAGAGTGTCGGGGGTAGAAATCATGGTCGGTTCGAAGCTTCCGTCAACGCCTTCTTTGGGTAGCTTGCCCCAACAGAGAATGACGTTTTCTACCGGGGCTCCACGCTCTTTGGCCTTGGTCGCGGCTCTGCGCACTGATTCTTCCTGAAGCGGGGCCTTGACCTGCATCCGTTGAAGAGCGTCCCGCAAATGATGGGGCCCTGTTGGTTCGTCCTTGAATGTACGATGGTAAATCGTGGCCTTGATGGCCATGTTCTTGTCGACAAAGGAATAAAGCGATTGGATGCTGACCCCGCTGCCTTCGATGCTTGGCAGCCCATACTGCTCGGCAATGATCATGGATGCTTTCCTGTCCAGGCTGCAACCGGCGTCCTTGGAAATTTCAATGTCAGCCCCTCGGGCGCTTGCGTGAGGAGAGACCTGTTCTCCGGTTACCAGGAGACCGGCTTCGCTGGCATGGGGGGGGACGTATCTGGCAATGGCGTCCCCGGGAAAAACCGGGAAATCCCAGTCCCCCAGGGGTTCGATTGATGCGTCCTTGGCAGGACGGGCAGGAGTCCCCCTGGCAATGACCGTCCCGGCAACATCAGATCCAATAGAGAGTTGTTCAACCACTTGCACGGCAACATCCGCGTCCGGGGAAATACGCACGCCGGCCTCAGTCAGTTTTTTCAGCAGACCTTCCAGGTTCAGGGGGCTCCCTTTGCCCTTTGCTGGCATGGAATCCGCGATGGTTGCCTTCATTTTATCCGCTGAGATTGCAACCTTTATGTCAGCATCATGATCCAACAGGTCAGCCTTGAATCGACCGTCCTCAAGTGCGGTAATTTCGACACTCTCTGGAGGGCACTGAAAATCGGCCATGGCCATGGCCGCGGCTTCTTCGCTGGTTGCCGCGGTAAGAGTCAGGGTCGTTTGGCGCATAATGCTAGAAGGTCTCTTTTTAAAGGGGTTTACATCGTGATGATATTTTTAAATATTCCATTATTCTGTTGAATTAGCAAATATGCAGGCGGATTGTTTTGCAATGCCTAAGCATTATGATTAGTTTCATGTATCCCAATGACATGGAAACGCAAGCATATCAAGCAAATCATGGGGCAATATGCTCTCGATTCGATAAATACCAGTCTTTCATGGGGCGCGGTCTGGCATACGTGGCTATCCATTTCATTGGCCTCTTGGAATTACGTTTGGCCAAGGCCGGGCTGAAGCTCTCCGCGGCCACGACAATGCAGCAGATGCGCGCACTCCATTCATGTCTTTGTTGGAATGCCGGCGCACGAAAGGCGATCCGTAAGCTTGAGGAGCCAAACGAAGCCCAGGCCCAAATAATGAAGGCCATGGGATACGAAGTGAACAGTGGGGTCTTACAGAAGTTGCAAAGTTAACACACCGGAATTGCATGCGATTTCCGGAAAAATACTGTGCAATCTGCTAAACTCCTGTCAAGGATCGAGCCGTGCTTCTCGGGCTACGTTATGCCACCGTCAGCAGAATCATCAAAAAAAGAAGATAAGATAAAAAAACAAGACCTGACCCTAAGTGGTTCATGATTCGCATGCAAAGCAAAAGTGACGCTTTGGAACGATCCGGTCCCGCGTTTGTTGCCGCCCGAAAATATGTTTCTATCCCGGCGGATTGTCGGCGTTTTTCACTCAGTTCCCTTTTTCAGCAAAAAGCACAATTCATCGTTGGACAGGGCGGAGAAGGCCGGGGGCCCGGCTTGCTGGCAAGCGCCTCTCCGGTCAATGCCGCTGCGCCGACTCCGTGAAGCTCGCCGGACTCCTTCAGGAGGTGAGGACGTCTCCTCGTCAGGACGATGAGAGGACCGTCGTCGATCCACCAGAAGGCGTCTTTCGGTCGCTTGCCGCCTCTCGAGCCCGCTTCTCCTGTCCCGTTGCTGCCTTCTTTCGTTTTCGGGCATACGTCTGTCCTCATATTCCCGGGGCTTGTGCCGCGATGACATGTTGATGCGCTTTTATCCCGTGGGTTGACTTTTCCGGCGACACGGTCCTCCCTAACACTGGGACCGTAATATATGTTGCATAAAATGGACCATTAAGGGGACTTGTCGGGCGATTGGCGCTCTGGACCTTTCATCCGTTCGAATCAACGTCGAAAAGAGTGTTCAAGCCGCCATCCTCCGGTGCTGTCGCGGCCTCGTCGACGCGGAATGCACCCTCCATGTTCTCAGCCTGTTTGATTTTTCTGTTTCGGTAGTCTCCTGCGCTCAGGCGCGGAGTCACTCATGTCGCAGGGCGTCGATGGGGTTGAGGCCCGCTGCCCGGCGTGCCGGGAAGAAGCCGAAGATCACCCCGATGGCCGCGGAGAACAGGAAGGACACCAGGTTGATGACGGGATCGAAAATATAGGGAACGCCCATCAGGCCGGCCAGGAAGAGAGACGCTCCGGTTGCCAGGGTTATGCCGACCAATCCGCCGAGACTGGACAGGACTACCGCCTCGATCAGAAACTGGAGCAGCACTTCCCGTTCCAGCGCGCCGATGGCCAGGCGAATGCCGATCTCCCGGGTCCGTTCCGTGACCGAAACCAGCATTATGTTCATGATCCCGATGCCGCCCACCAGCAGGCTGACCGCGGCCACCGCGCCGAGCAGCATGGTCAGGATTTTCGTGGTGCTGGTCAGGGTTTCGGCGATCTGCCGGGTGTCCATCACCTGGAAGTCATTGTCTTCGTTTGCGCCGATGTTGCGTCGTTCGCGCAAAAGAAGCGTGATTTGCTGTTTCACCGCATCGATGGAAGACGCCCCGCGCACGGAAATCGTCAGCCTGTTGATATCCTGGCTGCCCACGAGGCGACGCTGCACGGTGCGCAAGGGCATGACCACTGTGTCGTCCTGGTCCTGGCCCATGGCCGATTGGCCCTTGGATTTGAGCAGGCCGATCACCTCGCAGGAAAACTGTTTGACGCGGATCACGCCGCCCACGGGATTTTGCCGACCGAATAATTTTTCGCGCACGGTCTCGCCGAGCACGCAGACCGCCTTGCCCGCCCGCTCCTCGGCTTCGCTGAACACGCGACCCGCGGTCACCTCCCAGTTCCCCGCCGGGAAATATTCGCTGGTGCTGCCCGTGATGGAGGTGGACCAGTTATTGGCCTGATTGACCACGGTTGCCGAAGTGCCGACGATGGGCGCGACCCGTTCGGCTCCGGATATCTGATTGCGCACGGCGTCCACGTCGGCGCTTTTGAAGTTGGGCGCTCCTCCGGATCCCGGGCCCAAGCGTTGCCCCGGGACCACCATCAGCAGGTTGCTGCCCATGCTGGAAATCTGGTCGGACACGGACTGTGTGGCGCCATTGCCCAGGGTGACCATGGTGATCACCGCGGCCACGCCGATGACAATGCCCAGAATGGTCAAAAACGAGCGCATCAGGTTGCGCCGGATGGATCGCAGCGCAAGCAGCAGCGTATTCCAAAGCATCAGGCCCCCCCCTCGTCGAGACTGTCGCGTTGCACCCGTCCGTCCACGAAACGGATAATGCGCTTCGCATACTTGGCCATGTCCGGCTCGTGGGTGACCATGAGCACGGTGATGCCCTGCTCTTGATTGAAGGCGCTGATCAGCTCCATGATTTCCTGGCTGGTGTGGGTATCAAGATTTCCGGTGGGCTCGTCGGCCAAAAGCACGGCCGGAGAGGTGACAATGGCCCGGGCAATGGCCACCCGCTGTTGCTGCCCGCCGGAGAGTTCGGCCGGGGTGTGCTCCTCCCTGTCTCCAAGTCCGACCTGTTGCAGGGCGGCGCGTGCGGCGGCATGGCGCATGGCGGACGGCTCGCCGCGATAGATCAGCGGCAGCTCGACGTTTTCCAAAGCGGTTGTGCGAGCCAACAGGTTGAAGCCTTGGAACACGAAACCGAAAAAATTCCGCCGCAACAGGGTGCGTTGGTTGCGCGACAACTGCTCCACGGGCACGCCCTGGAACAGGTAGCTGCCGCTGGTGGGCATATCCAGACAGCCGAGAATGTTCATGGTGGTGGATTTTCCGGAACCGCTGGAACCCATGACGGCCACGAAGTCACCGGCGTCAATGCTCAGGTCGATGCCTTTCAGGGCCTGGAACGCGGCCTGTCCGCGGCCATAGGTCTTGGTGATCCCGGATAGCCGGATCAGCGCGGAGTCACTCATCATGATCCTTCCAGGCCCTCGGTGATCACCTGCATGCCGGCCTGGAGTTCTCCGCCGGTGATCTCGGTCATTCGTCCGTTGCTGACCCCGGTTTGCACCGCGACGGCCGAGATCTCTCCGTCCCGCGACACCCACACCCGCGGTGCACCGTTGACGGCGGCCTGAACCTGTCGACTCTGCCCGGGAGGCCTTGGCATCAAGGCGCTGACGACGCCCCCGGTGGACCTTTGCGGCCCCGTGTCAGGAGCGGACGGGGTGAAACGCAGCGCCGCATTGGGCACCAGCAAGGCATTTTCGCGCGTCACGGTGGTGATCTCGGCCGTGCCGGTCATGCCGGGGCGCAAGGAGTGATCCTGATTGTCCACCGCGAGCACGGTCAGATAGGAAACCACGTTGTCCTTTTCCTGGGAGCCGTAGCTGACCCTGGTGATGGTCGCGGTGTATTTCCGGCCGGGCCAGGCATCCACGGTGAACGTCGCGTTCTGGCCCGCATGCACCTGGCCGACGTCAGCCTCGTCCACATCCACCTGCAGTTCCATTTTCGAAAGATCCTCAGCCAGGGTAAACAGTACCGGTGCCTGAAAAGAGGCGGCCACGGTCTGCCCCGGTTCCACCTCCCGCGTCAGGACCACGCCCTGGATGGGCGAGCGGATGCTGGCCTTGTCCAGATCGGTTTCGTCCGACTGCAGATTGGCTTTGGCCTGGGTGACGCTGGCGCGGGCACTGACCAGAGCGGCCTCGGACCGCTTCAGGTCGGCCTCGGCGCCATCCATTTCAGTGTTGGAGGGTACCTTGCCGCCGGACAGTTCGGCCACTTGCCGATACCGCTCCAGCGTGATCCGCGCTTCGTCCGCCGTGGCCCTGGCCTGGAGCACCTGGGCTTCGGCCACGGCCAGGTTGGCCTTGGCCCTGGCCACCGTGTCCCGCAGCTTGGCCGGATCGAGCCGGGCCAGGACCTGTCCGGCGCTCACCTGGTCGTTCACATCCACGAAGACCTGATCAACGATGCCGGAAAGTTCGCTGCCCACCTCCACCTTATTTGTCGGCCGCAGGTTGCCGGTGGCCGAAACAGTGACCACCAGCGTGCCGATTTCCGCCGGTGCAGAGGCGTAACGCGCTCCGGTGGGTTCCTCGCCGGTGCGCAAGACGAGCAAGCCCGCGCCGACAACGATTGTCAGCGCCATGCCCAGCCACAGCCAGCGGCGCTGACGTCGCCCCTTGGACTGGGAATCCAGGAGTTGGTGCAGGGATTTTTCCTGTTGGAGCGCGGAAGTTTGGGATGGATTCATGAGTTCTCCTTGCCGGAAGAAGGGGCTCCGGCCTGCGGCGACCAACCGCCGCCCAAGGCTTTGTATAAACGGATGAGCGCCAGAACGCCGTCGGCCTGGGTGCTGGCCAGACCGTCCTCAACGGACAGGACGGTCCGTTCCGTGTCCAGAACGGATTGAAAATCAATCAACCCGGCACCGTAGCGATGCCGGGCCAGCAGTGCCGCGGTGCGCACGGCGTCCGCGGCACTGCTCAAGGCCTCGCGGCGCTCTTGGTTGCGGACGATGGCCACCAGTGCGTTTTCCACGTCCTGCAGCGCGCTGAGTACTGTTTTTTCGTATTCGACAAGGGCCTGTTCGCGTTTGGCGTCCTGGATCTCCACTTGGGCGCGCAGGCGTCCGGCGTCAAAAACCGGGGCCGTGATTCCGGCCAGCAGTGACCAGGTTGACGCGCCGGTGTTGCCAAGCCCGCCCCAGGTCAACGCTTCCAGGCCGATGGAGCCCGAAAGCCTGAAGGAAGGGTAGCGGGCCGCTTCAGCCTCGCCAACGCGGGCGGTTTGCGCGGCCAGTGCCCGCTCGGCCGCCAGGACATCGGGGCGTTGGCGCAAGGTGTCCGCCGGAATGCCCACGGCCACCTGGTCGGGCAGGGCTGGCAAGGCTCCAGCTTCGGCAAGCCGCGGATGCAGGGTCCCCGGTGGTTTACCCAAAAGGATGTCCAGCCGATGTTCCGCCTCGGCCAGATTAGCGGCAAGAACCGGGATCTGCGCCCGGGTCTGTTCCATGTTGCCCCGGGCCTGCTCCGCGTCCTGGCTGCTGGCCAGACCGGCCTGGACACGCCACTCGGTGAGCCGCAGGGTTTCGGACTGGCTGGCGAGATTGTCGCGGGCTATGCCCAGCCGAATCCCCAAGGCGCGTGTTTCGACGTAGTTCAGCGCCACCTCGGCCGCCAGGGAGACGCGAACCGCCCGCAGACTTGCCTGGGATGACTCCAGATCGGCCTCGGCGGCCTCGATGCCCCGGCGGACGCCGCCGAACACGTCCAGCTCCCAGCCCGCGTCAAAACCCGCGCTGTACAGTTCGCGCGTGGACCCGCCGCCGGTCTTTTCACTGGACTGCCCGCGGCTGGCCGCGCCGGACGCGGTCACGCTTGGAAAACCCTCAGCCGCTGCCACGCCGCGGCGGGCGCGCGCTTCCCGCAATCCGGCCCGCGCGCTCCGCAGGTCCGGGCCGGCTTGCAAGGCTTCCTCCACCAGCTCGGACAGCAGTGGATCGCCGAAGCCGTGCCACCATCGGCTGAGGTCGTCGACCGCCGCGGCGTGCGTCGCCGGGTCGACCGACGTGTCCAGCCGGTTCCACTCAGCCGGGACATTCAGCTCCGGCGGCGTGTACCCCGGTCCGACCGTGACACAGGCCGTCATTGTGACCGCAACGAGCAGGATCAGCGACTGTAAAGCGAAAGCAGCTTGCATCAGGAACGACTCCCGGACTTTCGAGGCTGGTCGCGCACGACCTGAATACCCGCCAAGGCGAAGAGCACGACATGGTCGGCAAAGGCGTCCAGGTCGTCGATGACCAGCGGCGGCCCGACTTTTTTCGTCCGCTGTCGTATCCGCTGGATGAGCATGGGGTGCAGGCACATGCTCAGGATGCAGATTTCACAATGTACCACGTGCTGTTCGTCGACCTCCGGCCCGAGCAGTTCCCGCACCACGGTCAGGGTCTTTTCGCGTAGCGGGATCAACGCGGATTTCATGACTTCTTCCAAGAGCCCGGTGGGGTTGATCAACTCCATCTGGGAAATGACGAACTCCCTGTTCTCCGGATCAGCGACACGCCTCATCAATGCCGTGATCTGGCCGCGCAGCCGTTGCTCGGCTGGCGCGTCCGGGGGAATGCCGCCGTCCTGGGGGTGCGCCTGGATGGATTCGGCGAAGGACTGCCTCCAGGTTTCCCGGTACAAGGCCTCCTTGTTGCCGAAGTGGTAATTCACCGCGGCGATATTGGCGCCTGCCCGCCTGCATATTTCCGCGACGGTGGCATCCCTGAACCCCTTTTTCCCGAAGACGTCGCTCGCCGCGGCAAGCAATTTTTCCTTGGCAACAATTGATTTTTTACTAGTCACCGTCCCCTCCTGTTTTGAATCCAGCTTTTGAAATTAATATTTCAAATATATTTTTGAAAATGTCAAGGGTAAAATCTTGCAGTTCCGGGACGGTTGTCGGCCGTGTATTGCCGTGCTAACGCCTGGATAAAATTTTCTATATATTGTGATGGTTAGAGATGTGTTAGTCTGCACGCATTGTCCGTGTTCCAGACGCTGGAGTTGGTCGAACCGCTATGGACGGCCCTGCTGAAGAGCGCCAAGGCCGTCGCCGGGTGCATACCATTGCCCGGAACACCTCGGTTCCTTATCTTCAGGAAGCTGGGCTTCGCCACAGTGCCCGGCACGGCCCTGCGTCATCCTTTGTTTGACTAGCACAACTGCAGCTATTCCGAGCGGGAACCCAGTCCGGAGTTCAGGAAATACTCCAAGCCCTGACGCCATGTCCGCCGACCGCATCTCGAAACTCCTCGACTGCAATACTGGCCGCCGCGACCCTTTAATTTGAGGTTGGTCCGCAAATTTTGAGTATGGAACTCATATTGGTCACAGTAATCACGCTGAGCACAACTTCCCGGTCCGCAAGGCCACCTTCCGATTTAACCACGAGCTGATTATTGCAGCGATCAGTTGACGTCACGGCGACGTCAGGCCCATACTTGAAGGATGGACACGCGAACGCACGGCGGAAACATTTGGCGGCTGGCCCGGAAGCTGGGGTGCGGGGCACGGGAGATTCTGGATTTTTCGGCCAGCATCAACCCCTTCGGACCGCCTTCCTGGCTCGACGCGGTCACTGGGGACGCGGTTTCGGATTTGCGGCATTATCCTGACCCGGACTGCTCCGAGCTGTTGGAGGCCGCTTCCCGGCACTACGGTATGTCCGAAGACGAGTTGACGGCGGACAACGGCACGGCGGAAATTCTGCACCGCTTGCCGCCCCTGTTGGTCGGAGACTCCGGGCCGGGTCGGGCCGTCATTCCCGTACCGGCCTACGCCGACTACGCCGCGGTCTGCGCGGTCCACGGGCTGGAGGTGGACCATCTCCCCCTGGAGCCGCGTGACGATTTCGCGCTAAACTGGGACCGGCTTCATGACAGCCTCCGGGAGAAACCACACTGGCCGACCCTGGTCTTTCTCGGCCAGCCCAACAACCCCACCGGGCGGACCTTCCAGCCCGACCGCCTGCGGGCCCTGGCCGCGGAGCATCCCGGATGCTGGTTCATCGTGGACGAGGCTTTCGCCGATTTCGTGCCCGGCCTGGATCGGCTGCTCCGTCAGCGTCCGCCCAACGTGATCGTCCTGCTCTCCCTGACCAAATTTTATGCCCTGCCAGGGCTGCGCATCGGGCTGGCGGCCATGGATTCCGCTCTGGCAACGCGCTACCGGAAGCGCTCCCCGGACTGGTCCGTGAACACTCTGGCCCAGATCGCGGGAGCGCGGTGCCTTCAGGACGCCGAATTTCAGCGGGAGAGCCGGGAACGCACGGTCCTGGAGCGGGACCGGTTCGCCGCGGCCCTGGCCGGGATGGCGGGCCTGCGGGTCTTTCCCTCGGAGGCCAATTTCCTGCTGTGTCGCGGTCTCGGTCCGGAATTCGACGCCGATCGGCTGGCCGGGAAGCTGCTTGGTCAACGGATCGCCATTCGAGCCTGCGCGAACTTTCCGGGCCTGGACAGCTCGTATTTCCGACTGGCCGTGCGTCGGCCCGAGGAGAATGATCTCCTGCTGGACGCCCTGGGCGAAGCGCTGGAGCCCGCCGGTCGGCTCCACTCCCCGGCCCGGCCCCGCTCGCGGCCCCGCAAGCGGGCCACCCCGGCCCTGATGTTCCAGGGCACCTGCTCAAATGCCGGGAAAAGCCTGCTCACCGCGGCTCTGTGCCGGATTCTGCGCCAGGACGGGTTTTCCCCGGCTCCGTTCAAGGCCCAGAACATGGCCCTGAATTCCGGGGTCACTCCGGATGGCGGGGAAATCGGCCGGGCCCAGATCCTCCAGGCCCAGGCCTGCGGCCTGGAGCCGGACCGGCGGATGAATCCGATTCTGCTCAAGCCCAACTCCGAAACCGGCTCCCAGGTCATTGTCCTGGGCGAACCGCGGGGCAACATGACCGTGGGGGCCTACATCCGGGCCAAGGAAGATCTGCGGGGCCTGGTTCACGACGCCTACGACAGGCTGGCCGCGGAGCACGACGTAATGGTCCTGGAGGGGGCCGGCAGTCCGGCGGAGATCAATCTCAGGCATCATGACCTTGTGAACATGACCATGGCCCGCCACGCCCAGGCCGCGGTCTATCTGGTGGGCGACATCGACCGGGGCGGCGTGTTCGCGGCCCTGAGCGGGACCATGGACATGCTGGAGAAATGGGAGCGGGACCTGGTCCGCGGACTGGTGATCAACAAATTTCGCGGCCAGCGCTCCCTGCTGGACCCGGCCTTGGACTGGGTTGCTCGGCGCACGGCCCGGCCCGTGCTGGGGGTGGTTCCCTATCTGGCCGACCTGGGGCTGCCTGAGGAAGACTCCGTGAACTTCAAGCAGGGCGCCCTGTTTCGCCCGGACCGGACGCGAGAGGCGGACGGCCCGGCCCAGGGTGTGGCCTTGGACGTGGCTTGTCTGGACTTGCCGCACATCTCCAACTTCACGGACCTGGACCCCCTGGCCGCTGAGCCGGACGTGGCCGTGCGCCTGGTCCGCCATGCCGGGGAACTTGGCGAGCCGGATCTGCTGATCCTGCCTGGAAGCAAGAACGTGATGGCGGACATGGATTTTGTCCGTCGGCGGGGCCTAGCCGAGGCCGTGATCAGGCTGGCCGAGACCGGCGCGACGCATATCCTGGGCATTTGCGGCGGATACCAGATGCTCGGCATGCGGATCGAGGACCCTCACGGCCTGGAGTCCGCGACCCGGGCGTCCATCCCCGGCCTGGGGTTGCTTGCGTTGACCACCCGTCTGGAGCCGGACAAGACGTTGCGCCGGACCGTGGCCGGGCATCCCGCCTCCGGGCTGGAGGTCGCGGGGTATGAAATCCATCATGGACAATCCGTTCCGGAGCCCGGGTGCGACGACTTGGTCGTTGCCTTGAAGACGGCGGAAGGCCGGGTCATCGGCCTGGGGCTGCGCGACAAGCCCGTCTGGGGCTCGTATCTGCACGGCATCTTCGACGACGCGCCGTTTCGGCGCTGGCTGACGGGCACGATCCTGGCCGTCAAGGGCCGATCGCCACTGAGCGCCGTCGGAGTATGGGACATGGAAGCGGCCCTGGACCGCCTGGCGGACCATGTTCGTCGGCACCTGGATATTGCGAGGATTTACGACAATCTTGGTGGCCAAACCCTGGAGGTGCGCTGACATGGAGGAGAATCTTTTACTGGCCTTTGCCCTGACCACCTTTGCCGGGCTGTCCACCGGGTTCGGCAGTTTCTTGGCCTTTTTCGTCAAACGGGAGAACAAGCTCTTTCTGGCCACGGCCCTGGGCTTTTCCGCCGGGGTGATGATCTACATCTCCTTCGTGGAAATGCTTCCGGAGTCCATGGAACTGTTGGAACCGGTTTACGGCGAGCACGGGGCGGCCTGGCTGATGACCGCGGGGTTCTTCGCCGGGATTTTCTTCATCGGGATCATCGACCGTCTGGTCCCGGAATACGAAAATCCGCACCATGTCCGCTCCGCGGATGAAATCACCTCCCCGCCGGACCGCTCCAAGCAGAAGCTGCACCGGATGGGAATTTTCACGGCCCTGGCCATTGCCATCCACAATTTTCCCGAAGGCATGGTCACGTTTTTCGCCACCCTGCACGATCCGGCCCTGGGAGTGGCCATTGCCGTGGCCGTGGCCCTGCACAACATCCCCGAAGGCATCGCAGTGGCCGTGCCCATCTACTATGCCACGGGCAGCCGGATGAAGGCCTTCTGGCTCTCCCTGCTCTCCGGGCTGGCCGAGCCGCTGGGCGCGGTGATCGGCTATCTGATCCTGCGTCCGTTCTTCTCGGACACCGTGTTCGGGCTGATATTCGCCGGGGTGGCCGGGATCATGGTCTTTATCTCCATCGACGAGTTGTTCCCGGCGGCCAAGGAATACGACCAGGGCCACGCCCCGGTGTACGCCCTGATCGTCGGCATGGGGGTGATGGCGTTAAGCTTGCTGTTGCTGATGTGAGATTGGCGGGAGGTTGGCGGAAAGGTGACGCATGGGTGATACGAGGTGAGCTGGGTGTTGAAAAAGGACATTGTCGACAGTCCGGTCAAATACTACGACATGAATCTGACAAAAGCCGGCCTGGTGCTGGAAGGCGGAGGGCTGCGCGGGGTGTTTACGTCCGGGGTGCTGCGGCGGTTTATGGACGAGGGGCTGTGGTTCGCCTCGGTGTACGGGGTGTCCATGGGCGCGTGCAACGGGGCCAATTATGTGGCCCTCCAGCCGGAGCGCAACCGGATGGTGAACATCGGTTTCGTGCGGGACCGACGCTATCTGAGCTGGATGCGGCTGCTGCGCGGCGGGGAGTTGTTCGGCATGGAGTTCATTTTTCAGGTTATCCCGCGGCGGATTATTCCCTTTGACTACGCGGCGTTCCGGGACAGTCCGGTGAAATTCCGGGTCGTCCTGACCGACTGCGAGCGGGGCGAGGCGGTCTGGCTGGAAAAGGGCGAGTTCGCCCGGAACGACGATTCCGTGGACGACGTGTTCCGGGCCACGGCCAGCCTGCCGGTGATCTCGACCCCGGTGCGCTTTCAGGAGCGCATGGTCATGGACGGCGGCATCGCTGACCCGATCCCTGTCCGCGCCTGCGTGCAGCAGGGCGACGCCAAGCGCGTGATCGTGCTCACCCAGCCGGACGGGTACGTCAAGAAGCCGAGCAAAAGCGGATGGGCCTGCAGATGGCGGCATCCCGAGCTGACGGGCATGCACCGGCTTTTGGCCCGCCGCCATGAGGTCTACAACCAGACTTTGGCCGAGATCCGGGACATGGAGGCTCGGGGCGCGGCCTTTGTCATCCGCCCGGAAACAACCATGGACGTTGGTCGGGTTTGTCGGGACCCCAAGAAGCTCTACGGTCTCTACGACCACGGCTACTTTGCGGCCCAGGGCAGCATGGACGCCTTGCGGGCGTATCTGGCGGGCTGAGGAAGGGCCGACCCTCACGTTTCTTTCCACTCATCAGCCCAAAGGATGAATGCAATTGCTGCATATCTACATTGATGCCGACTCATGTCCGGTCAAGCAGGAAGTTTATCGCGTCGCGAGCCGGTACCGGCTTGACGTGACGCTGGTGGCCAATTCGCGGATGCACGTACCCAGTGACCAGCGGGTAGCGCTCATGGTGGTGAAGGGCGGTTTTGACGCGGCTGATGATTGGATTGTCGAGCACGTCGACACCCACGACATCGTCGTTACCGCCGACATTCTGCTGGCCGACCGTTGCCTGAAAAAGGGCGCGCTCGTCGTCGGCCCAACCGGAAAACCCTTTACCGCCGAAAGCATCGGCTCAGCCGTCGCAGTCCGGGGCCTGATGGCGGAACTTCGCAGCTCAGGGGAGATGACCGGAGGGCCTGCGCCGCTCAAAAAGCAGGATCGCTCCCGTTTCCTGCATCAACTCGATGAGATGATCCAATCGATCCACCGCGCGCACCCGTTGCCGAACGGGTGACATTTCTGTTCGGCCAGTCAGCGCATCCAGAAAAAACGATTCAAGGCCGTTGGGGTAGGCAAAACGTAAAGCTAAAACAACACTTCCGAAGAGATGAACCTAGCGAGCTGAGAGAGATTTTCGACTACCTTCCTTTTATTATTAATATTTATTTCAAAATTGACGGTGCAACCGCTAAATCAAGCTGAGTGTTGAAAAAGTCCTTATCCGGCAGTCCGTTCAAAAATCCCAAGTGCAAGGAGCAAAAAAAGCTATCCGGACACGTCCTGTGTCCGGCCTCTGCGGGCTGTGGCTGCGCTACATTTTTGATTTGCCGTCCTGGCAATCGAATCAAGATCGAAGCGTAGTAATTCATATGTGAGAGTTTGAACTTTTTGCGGTGACGCAGAAATTGGGAGTTTTTCAACGGACTGCTAGGTGCTCCACTCTTTGCGCACTCGGGAAATATCCCAGCCTTTTGGGATTTCCTCCTGCTAGTAATGAGCGATTTCCCTACAGACATGGCTCAGGAATCCAGTACATATTTTCCATCCGGAAACTCTTTTGTTTCCGGATGAAAACTACATAAATGTGACCATGCATCGTATGTGTTGAGTAGCTACGATTGGTTTTTTTAAAGCAGAATGGAAAGATATTTTTCGATACGCGTCACTCTGATCGCTCCTGTTCGCAGCCTGCTGCATTTCCAGCAATATGTTGCGGCATGACGCGATCTCGATCAGAAATCCGAGGAAGGTTTTCCGTTTCTCACTGGTCCACCTTTCAACTCCACTCTTTCAGCCCCCGTTCGAGGAGGTCGGCATGGCGCGCATCGTTATGTTGTTGGCTATGGCGGGATTCCTGGCCGCCACGTTGGTGTTGGCGGCCTGCGGCAGGGAGCAGGCCGTGGATGTCCGCGCGGTCAAGGCCCAGCCCAAGGAATTCGTCGGATCGGACACCTGTCGCAACTGTCACCTGGAACACTACGATTCCTGGAGAATGACCCTGCACAGCCGGATGCTCGTCGACGTGCGGGAAAATCCCCATGCCATCGTGGCGGATATGAACCCCGACCTGATCCGGGCCGACCTGGAAAAGATCAAGGATCGGCTGAAGGTTCCGGTGGAGGATGTTTACATCCCGACCAAGGATGACATCCTGTACACCATCGGCACCCAGTGGAAACAGCGATACATCGTCCAGAAGGACGGCAGGTATTATGTCGCCCCGGTCCAGTACAACATCGCCACCAGGCGCTGGGTCAACTACTACGACGACGCCTGGGACAAGCGGGACTGGCTGGTGCGTTGCGGCGGCTGTCACGCCACGGGCGTGGACCTGGACAACTATACCTTCTCCGAAACCTCCATCGGCTGCGAGGCCTGCCACGGACCGGGCTCGCAACACACGGCGCTGCCCCGCACGGCCCTATTCGAGAAGCGGGAAACCATCGTCAACCCGGCCAAGATGACCGCGGGCATTGCCGTGCAGATCTGCGGCTCGTGTCACACCCGGGGCAACGCCAAGCATGAACAGTACCCCGAAGCCGGCTGGCCCGTGGGCTACACCCCGGGGATGGTTCTGGAGCCGATATATGAAAGCTCCTACGACAAGGCCGACATGCGTCGTCTCTATCCGGATTTCGCCTCCCGTTCTCACCACCAGCAGTACATCGACTGGATGCAATCCGAGCACGCCGTGGCCGGTGTGACCTGCACCTCCTGCCACGCCGTGCACCGTCTGGGCATCGCGCCGACCCGCTTCCAAACCAAGGAAGCCGGTTCCAGCCAGTGCCTGAGCTGCCACACCATGATCAACGCCAATCGGGCCCACTCCATCCACTCCTTCGCCAACTGCCTTGGCTGTCACATGCCGCGCATCGCCAGCACGGCCGAGCCCAACGACATCCGCAGCCACACCTTCAACGCCCGGGCACCCATGGACACCATGGACGATCCGAACCTGCCAAATTCCTGTCAGATTTGCCATTATCACAAGGACGACGACCTGGCCGAGTTGCAGCGCAAGTATGAAATTCTGACCCAGTTGCCCCAGCCCCAAGGGATGATGATTCCCGCGGTAACGTACGACACCTTCACGGAACGTCCCGGCACCGCGCCCGTGGCCAGACCGGAATAGCGCTTGGAGGTGGACTCATAAGCCAAGGGGGATGTCATGTTCATCAAAAAAACGACGCCCCTGCTCTTTATTCTGATGCTGCTCCTGCCCGACCCCGTGTTCGGGCAGGAGGAGATGGCCTCCAGGTACTACCGCTATCGCAGCACGGAAATGAGTACGGGTATCTACGAGGAATACGAGGTCCGACCCCGGTCCATGGGACGGGTCGACGCCAGCGGGGGCGTTCGGGGCCGAGGCATCAGCAGAATAGACGAAGACGAGAGCCGGGCCCTGAACCGGATGTTTCTGAGCGACGCGCACCAGGGGCTGCGGTTTTATGAACAACGCCGATGCGTGTCCTGCCATGTCGAGGAGGCGCGCAACAACCGCCACTATACCCGGCACGGCATCACCTGCCGCCAGTGCCACGGCGAGGAGCCCATCGCCAGCAGCAACCACTTCTTTTCCCGGTTGAACCGCATTCGCCAGCATACCCACGTCTGCGCGAAATGCCACGAAGGTGCCTCCGCCTCCTTTGCCCTGTACAAGGTGCACGAGCCCAATCCGGCCATGATCAGCACCGCGGATGTTCTCCCGCTGCTGTTTTACGCCTTCTGGATCATGATCGCCGTGGCCGTGGGCACCTTTGCCCTGTTCCTGCCGCATACCCTCTTGTGGGGCGTGCGGGAACTGTTCATCAAGAAAGCGAGGTCCGACGATGAGCAGCACTAACGCCAAAGTCCGGATCAAGCGGTTCACCGCGACGCAACGATTGTTTCACTTGGTGCTTATGGTCACCTTCCTGATCCAGTCCGCCACCGGGCTGGCCAGGATGTACCACGAGACGGCCTGGGGGCAGGGTCTCGGAAATATTTTCGGCGGATTCGAGGCCTCCCTGACCGTCCATGTCTACGTGGGCATTTTCATGATCTGCGCGTTCGTGGTTCATGTCCTTTATGCACTGCTCAACATGTTCATCAACCGAACCGGTCTGTTCGGGCCGGATTCCCTGCTGCCCCGAATGGCCGACCTGAGACAGGCCGCTCGGCACGTGGGTTGGATTCTCGGCCTGGCCAAGCATCCGCCGCTGGATCGCTGGGGATACTGGGAAAAATTCGACTATTGGGCCGTTTTTTGGGGCATGGTCATCCTGGGCGGGACCGGCCTGCTCCTGGCCTATCCCCTGGCGTCCAGCAACTACATGCCCGGCTGGGGGCTGAACGTGGCCTTCTGGGTGCACCGCATCGAGGCCATCCTGGCCATGGTCCACATCTTCGTCATCCACTTCTTCATCGCCCATTTGCGGCGCAGCAACTTCCCCATGGACCGGACCATCTTCCAGGGCAGCGCGGACCTGCGCGTCGCCGAACACGAACGTCCGGCCTGGCTGGCCCGGCTGAAGGAATCCGGTCAACTGGACCAGATGATCGTCGGCGAAGTTCCGGTTTTCAAGCGGGCCGTCTTCCTGGTCATCGGCTTCGCCGCCGTGGCCGCCGGCGTGTACATGCTCATCGGCGGGCTGGTTCACGCGCCACTCATTACGTGGTGATCAGTTGATGATGAAAGGCGCAACCGCTGAAGATCACGCCAAAAACGCCTCGTCGCCCGAGGAGCGGCGGGGCGTTTTCACGGCGTAGCAGTCCGTTCAAAACTCCCAATTGCTGCGTCCCCGCAAAATGTTCAAACTCTCACGTATGAATAAATACGCTTCGACCTTGCTCTTTTTTTGCTCCTTGCACTTGGGGTTTTGAACGGACTGCCCGGATAAGGACTTTTTTAACATTCAGGTAGGCATCGGTTCGTCCAGTGCGGGATCGCGGTGCTTCGAAGAGGCGTGGAATGGGCGGACGATTGTGAGTCGAGCGGTTTCTCCGCTTGCGATGTGAAAAGAAATTTATTATATCGCATTTCGATATCGAAATCTGTTTAACGTTCCTCGGTGCAAGGAGAAAAGCGGATGGACATCCTCATCGTCTGCGTGGCGGCCCTGATCGCCTCGGCATTGACCCTGTTTTCCGGCTTCGGCATGGGCACCCTGCTCATGCCGGTCTTCGCCATTTTCTTTCCGGTGCCCTTGGCCGTGGCCCAGACCGCGGTGGTGCATCTGCTGAACAACATCTTCAAGGCCTCGCTGTTTGGCCGCAACGCGGACACGGGCGTGCTGCTGCGCTTCGGCCTGCCTGCCCTGGCGGCCAGCTTTCTCGGAGCCTGGCTGCTGCTCTCCCTGGCCCAGGCCTCCCCGCTGACGACATATACCCTGGCGGGCCGGGAGTTCGAGATCCAGCCCGTGAAGCTGACCATCGCCATGCTCATGGCCATGTTCGCGGCCCTGGAACTGTGGCCCTGGTTCCAGAACCTGGCCTTTGACCGCCGGTACCTGCCCCTGGGCGGCATTCTCAGCGGCTTTTTCGGCGGGCTGTCCGGCCACCAGGGGGCCATGCGCAGCGCCTTCCTGATCAAAAGCGGGCTGACCAAGGAAGCCTTCATCGGCACCGGCGTGATGCTGGCCGTGATCGTGGATCTCTCCCGGATGACCGTCTACGCCGGCCTGCTCAAGTCCGCGGACGTCCTGGGCAACCCGACCACGGTCATCGCCGCGACCCTGGCCGCCTTTGCCGGAACCTTCCTCGGCACGCGGCTGGTCAAGAAGGTTACCATCAAGTTTTTGCAGGTGATCGTTTCGGTGATGCTCTTTCTGGTGGCGCTGGGTCTGGGGACGGGACTGCTGTAAAGAGAAAGACGACACGTTCCATGAACTGGATCGACTTGTCCGCATGCTCGACGCCGGCGTAGCTGGGGTTCATCATGATCACGCAGGCGGTGCCGCTGGCCGTTCTCTTCGGCAAAGTCAGCCGTGTCCGTAACTTCTGGGATGTGGTTGAATCGCACTTTGGGTTGCCGGGTAAAGAGCCAGTGTTGAGTGAGAAAATTTTTTAAAGATCCAAGGCCTTGCTGCTCTTGGCGGCTCGAAGCTGCGTGGTGACTTTCCAGGCCAGCGACCCGGAAGGTCCGCTTTTTCTGAATGTGCGCTTCATATTCCTCTCCTCCCAATCTCCACCATCAGCCTGATTATGAGCAAAGATTCCAGCTGGGCCATTGATATCCATAAACTTTTTTCATGAAGCGACAGCATTGACAATGCTTATATTTAACTTATATCCATAAATCTATGTATTTCATTGATTGGCAAAGTAAAGCGCTGAAACAGCTTGCAAGAATTCCTGACCAGAACACACGGAAAGCACTGAAAGACGCGGTGTCCGGCTTGGCAGAATTTCCCAATACGTCACAGGTGGAAAGGCTGACCAACCACAAGTATGCATACCGTCTCAGGGTCGGGCGGTTTCGGATATTTTTCGATATCGCCGAAACCATCCGGATCATAAGCATTCAGGAGGTCAAAAAACGCGATGATCGAACCTACTAGCATCCAGACCATCTATCAGCAGGGCGTGCCTGCCTTCGTGGTTATCCCTTTCCAGGATTTCGTTCGCGAACACCCCCATGTCGCCAAGGCCCTGGCATGCCAAAAGCCCCGCATTCCCGAGGGCGATGCGATTCCCCACGAGGTTGTTGACCTGCACGTTGAAAAAAACATCCCCCTTGTCCGGGCCTGGCGTGAATATCTCGGGCTGACCCAGAACGAGGTTGCTGCTCGGGCGGGAGTCACCCAGGCTGCCCTGTCCCAGATGGAGAGCGGAGAAAATAAGCTGCGCAAAGCCTCCCGTGAAAAACTGGCCAAGGCCATGGGGTTGAATGTTGAGCAGGTGTTTTGATTAAGCATTTCAGGGTGTTCATCTTTTTTTCCAGGCATTAATCCATGTATGATCAGGTTTGGTCATAGTTTCATAGTCTGGTTGAAGATGTTCAAAACAGCCAGTCACGGCAGCGACCGAAAGCCGATGTATTCTCTCTCAAAGGTCGTTTTTCCACTAAAGGAAAGGGGTCAAAGGAACGGGGTCAAGTATGCTCTTAGCTCGCAACATTTTTTTTCAGCGAATCCACCCTTGTCCGAAGCTCCTTTTCCTCCTTCAGCCTGGACTGGAGCCGGAGCAGGATGCTGCTGACCGTGCTGTAGGTGCGTATTCCTAATGTCTCTGCGATACAATGAAGCGTATTGCCGCGAAGCGACCTGAAGAGCTGGAAAGCGACGTTTCGGGGTTCATTGGTTGTTCTTCGCATTGAAGCGTTGCGTGTAGACGCTCCCAAGATGACGCATGTACCGGGTCAGATTGCCCTCAGACGTATGGACGAGGAATTGATAGTGGTTGAACATGAGGCAAATAGGCCGTGACCCCCATGTGGAACATATCGTTGGTGTCAATGGGAGCGCGTGTACGATGAGCGATGGCTGAAAAAAGGATCAGAGAGTGGACGACGCTATGCTGGCGTAAAGCCGGATCCGCTCCCGCACAACGCTGTGGACTTCCTCGGCGTCCGCTTCCAGCCAGACCAAAGGATTTTTCGCGTCCTCCTGGCCCTGCTGAATCCCCCGGGCCAAGGCACGCAGGATTTCCGTACGCACGTTGATCTTGCGCACTCCCCGGCGCAAAGTTTGGAGCAGCAAATCTTCCGGCAGGCGGCTGGCTCCGTGCAGAACCAGAGGGACGGGCATCCTGACGGCGAGTTTGGCCAGCAGGGAGATGCGTTCGACGTATTCGGAATGAGGGAGCCCCTTGGGGACCGAAAAGGCCAGAAAGTCGACTTCTGTCCGCTCCAGAAAATCCAGCACTGGCGGCATATCCTCGGGTTGAACGAGGAGCGGACTTGGAAACGACCAGTACGCCCCGCCACTGTCACGGCTGCAAAGAACGACAGCAGCAGGATCATGGCAAAAATGATTGCCTTGCCGCGCATGATGATCCTCCTTGTTCTGGGTTGCAGCTCATGTAGCGTGGTCCGCCTTGCTGTTGTCGCATTCAGGATCGGTTCGTCGTTTCCAGTATTTCCCGGACCCGGATCACTAGGTCGGCCAACTGATACGGCTTGGCGATGAAGTCGGCCGCCCCGTCGCTGCGGACTTCGTCGGACAGACTCGCAGCGGCGTAACCGCTGGCAATGAGCACCCGGACACGTGAATCGAGGCGGACCAACTCGCGCAGGCATTGCCGTCCGCCCATTCCGGGCATGCCCAGATCCAAGACGATCAGGTCCACCCCGGCCTTGTTTTCGGCATACAAAGCCAGAGCTTCCTCGCCGCTGGACGCGGTGAGCACGGCATACCCCAGTGATTGCAGCGCTTCCGCGGTCAGTTCCAGGATATCCGCCTCGTCGTCCACGACCAGGATGGTTTCCAGGCCGCCGGATGGTTCCCGGACAGCGGGACCGCGCTGAAAATCCGGCTCCGGCTCATGAACCGCCGCGGTCGTCTGATCAAGGGCCGCGGGCCAATAAATTCTGAAGATCGTGCCCTGGCTCGGCTCGCTGTAGCAGAGCACGCTGCCGCCGTGATTCTTGATGATCCCGTAAACCGTGGCCAACCCTAGTCCGGTGCCCCTGCCCACCTCCTTGGTGGTGAAAAAGGGGTCAAAAATCTGGTCCATGGTTCCCTTGTCCATGCCGCAGCCCGTATCCGTCACGCAAAGCAGCACGTATGGCCCTGGTTCGGCATCCAGGTGCGTCCTGGCGAAATCCGCCGTCAGATCCACGTTTTCGGTCTGGAAGGCCAACCGGCCACCGTCGGGCATGGCGTCCGCGGCATTGGACCCCAGGTTCAGGAGCACCTGCTCGACCTGGACCGGATCCGCCTCAATGGGCCAAAGGTCCGCGGCCAAATGCACTTCGACGTGGATCATCCTGGGAATGGTTCGCTCCAGCATGGCCACGGACTCCGTCACGATCTGGTTCAGGTCGATCCGTTCCCGCTTGACCACGGCCTTGCGACTGAACAGCAGCAGTTGGCGGACAAGCCTGGTCGCCCGCTCAATGGACCGGGACACAGTATTCAGCCGCTTGGCTTCGGGGGAATCCCCGTGCCTGTTCCATTGCAGAAGCTGGATGTTGCCGCTCATGGCCTGCAAAAGGTTGTTGAAATCATGGGCCACCCCGCCGGCCAGCGTGCCCACGGCCTCCATTTTCTGCGCCTGAAGCAGTTGCGCTTGCAGCTTTTCCCGGTCCTCCTCGGCCTGCTTGCGCCGGGAGACGTCCCTCGTCATCACGATGAAGCGGCTCTCCCCGCCGATAAGCGAAAAATTTACATGGAACGCGGCCCAGAAAAGACTCCCGTCCAGCCGTCTAGTCTGTTGCTCGAAGCGCTGTGGTCCTTCGCGCCTGGTCTTGTCCAGCCATTGCCCGACGGCCTCGACTTCCGGATTGCTGAAGGCGGCGAAATCCCTGCCCAGGAAGTCCAGACGCCGCCCGCCGTAGATCGCCACGGCGGAATCGTTGACATCCGATATTTTCCAGCTTTCCGAATCCAGTATGAAAATTGCGTCCGGGCAGGCGTCAAAAATGCTTTTGAGATACGTTTCGCTGCGGGACAGCTTCAAGCCCGCCTCGTCCTTCTGGCGGTCCTTGAGTTCGATCTGCTCCAGCATGTCGTTGATGGAAACCGCGAGGATGGCGATTTCGTCGTCGCCGTGAACGGGAATGCGCTTCTCATAACGTTTTTCCACGGCCACGTTCCGTGCGAAACCGACAATGGAAAAAAGCTTTTTGATGACGAGTCTGTTCAGAAACAATCCGAGGATGCCGATTATGGCCAGGGATATGAAGAGGAAAGAGGCCGCTACGTTGTAAAGATAGGCATTCAACTGGGCGTAAATGTGGCGCTTGGAGTAGTAGACAGGACTTTAACCGCATCGCGCCAAATCCAGCCTTTTCCGCAATAATTTCTGCATGTTAACCTGGCCCTTTGCGTAAGACCCTACTGATATCTCTGCTTTTTTGTCAAAAAAACGTTTAATTTTATA
>NZ_PZKN01000024.1 GCF_003046795.1 Desulfonatronum sp. SC1
GTGCAGGGCGTTGAGGTTGAGTTTGGCGTTAGTGGGCATGATGGTGATCCGAATGCCGTCCTCGCTCCACTCCGGCGGGCTGGGCGGACGATCCTCGGTCCCGAGGCGGTCGGCGGACCGGGTGACCAGTTCCAGGGCCTTGTGCGTCGCGGCTTCGGCCTGGAATCCTGCCTGGATGGTCTGGAGCAGCAGAACATGTTCTTCCTCGGCCAGGGCGGCATGCTGGACGACCCGCAGTATCACGGTGCTGAACAGGAGCAAGGTGACCAGCACCAGAACGAGGACGGCGCCATGGGAGCGGGGTGGGCGGTCAAAGCGGCGCATCGTGCTCCAGGGGCAGGCGATGGACGATATCCCAGGCGGTTTGTACGCCGGCCGGGCGCAGTTCCAGCCGCAGGCCCGCCGGGGCCGGGCGCTGCGTGCCGTGCAGCCACGAGCGCAGCTCCACCCAGCGGCCCTCGGTCAGATCGTGGAAAGCCAGACTCCAGGCTCGCAGGTCCGAGATTACCAGCAGTTCCTGAACATAGTCCAGGTCCGGCTGCTCCTCGGTGCGGCGGACCTGGCGCTGGGAAAAGTCCCAGGTCACGGTCATGGGCAGGGGGCCGGAGACAAGGTGGTTGGCGACCGTCTCCAGCGTGAATCCGTGCTCCGTGATGGTCATTTCCGTTTCCGGGAGCATGCCTCGCAGATCCATGCTCAACAACCGCTGCAGAACGACCCGGGAGCGCTGGTTTTCCACGGTTTCCTCCAAGGCGGACGAGGCCACGACCCCGCGCCCGAGGATCGCCGCGAGCAGGGCGATGAGCATCCCGGTCACCACCAGGGCCACCAGGATTTCCACCAGGGTGAAACCGGGAAGGGAGGTGGCGTTGTTGGTGTGATGAAAAGATGAGGCGTTTCGTGGCGTCATTTTTTTCGTACCCCGTTTCCCTCACGGAGAGGTCGCGGGCCAGGACCACACCATCTCCCGTCCCTCAAGGCGCGTGGTCAGGGTCACCCATGGGGAGGGGCGTTCCGGGGTCGGCGGGTTGGTGGTAATCCGGGCGGCCAAGGGGTCGCGGCTATCGGGCAACATTCCGCCGGGCGCCGTCAAATGAGAATCCCCGCGTCCGATATCCCGGCCCATGAGTGCTTCCTGGGCCGTGTTCAGGTGCAGCCAGAGCACGTCCGCCCGGCTGGCTTGATTCAGGCCGTGACGTTGTGAGGCGAGCAGGCCGGAGGACAGGATGGCGGCGATGACCAGGGCCACCAGGACTTCGACCAGGGTAAAGCCTTGGGAGAGACTCGCGTCACCGTGTTGATGCCGGAGATTGGCGGAAGAGCGTCCAAACGTCATGGCCGGAACTCGTTGATCAGGCGGACGTCCAGGTCCGCGGTGGTCCAGCGCTCTCCGCTGGAAAAATCCAACCGGAGCCGATCCATGTGCCCCTGGGGATAGACGCGGAAGTGGGCCGCGGGATGAGGGCACGGGGAGTCGTTCAGGACGCAGCGGCCGGGTGGGGTCGGCAAGCGGTGGGTGGCCTCGTTCCAGGACAGGACCCCGGATGTAGGATCCAGGCGAATGGCCTGAAACCGTCCGGTTTCAATCGCCGTGCTTCGAACCTGGGCCAGAAAGACGTTCACTTCATGTAGCGGCGCGTTGCTTCCAGAGGGCCGGGTCGGGTCCAGCCGGGGAAGCAGAGTGAACCAGCCCAGGCCGACGATGAAGAGCACGATCAGCAGCTCGACAAGGGTCAGGCCCGCGTTGCTCTGGGGAGATGCGTCGGAGCGTTTCAATCGTCCAGTTCCCAACTGTTGATGTCCTGGGCGAAGCCGGTCCCGCCCTCCTTGCCGTCCGTGCCCAGGCTGGTGATTTCATAGTCCCGGCCTTGTTGGCCCGGAGAGCGGTAGCGGTAGGCGTTGCCCCAGGGATCCCTGGGCACGGAGGATGCTTCCAGGTATCCGCCGTCGCGATAGTTGCGGGGGAGGGGGGCGATGTCCGGTTTGCGGATCAGGGCTTCAAGACCCTGCTCGGTGGTGGGGTAGACGCCGTTGTCCAGGCGGTACAGGCGCAGGGCGGATTCCAGAGTGCGGATGTCCACCTTGGCCTTGGTCACCCGGGCCTCGTCCGGGCGATCCATGATTCGGGGCACGAGCAGGGTGGCCAGCAGGCCGAGGATGACCACGACGATCATCAGTTCGATCAGGCTGAAGCCGGATTGATGTCTCATTGCATATCTCCAACGGGTTGGCGGTGGTCGGAAAGGGAAATCCAGGTCGGCGGCGAATCCTGAAGCAGGCTGCTCCGTATGGGCAGGAGGTCGGTTTTGTCGGGCAAGATCCAACTGTTCATGGAGACGCGAGCTTCCTCAATGGGCGCCCACCACAGGAAAAAACGATGTTCCGGAACATGCCGGACCAGCAGCACGTATCCGTCCCTGGTTTGGGCCGGATCGGCAAGGGCGTAGGTCCGCCCGTTCCAGGACACCGTCCCGTCCGGGGCGACGGCAAGGGGCGTCAGGCGCGTTGGTTCATGGTCCGGAGCGTCCGTGGGCCTTCCGGTTGCCGCTTGGTACCAGCGCTGCGTCTGGTCCGGCTCGGTCACCCGCAACAGGCCGTCGTCGTCCGCGGCATGCACGCTGAGCCGGGGAGTCCCGAAGTGGAGCTTGCGCAGCCAGTGCTTCTGGGCCGTGCGAAAGGTCAGCAGGCCGGCGTCCAGGTTGAACCGCTCGAAAAAATGGAGCAGAGCCCAGGGAGCGCCTTGGTTCGTGGAGGACGCGTTTTGGGACGTCAAAATTTCTTCGGCGGCAACGGCGCGGGAATTTGGAATATCCCAGATCACCGGTTCGGGACGGGACTCATCGTGCGAGGTGAGGGAGACGTCCTGATCAATACCCGCTGGGCGCAGGATGAGATGGCCGCCGTGGAACAGTGCCGCCCCAAAGGGGCCGCCGGGAATCCGAACCTGCTCCAGCAGGGTCAGATCCGGCAGGGTCCAGAGCAGCAGCCATCCTGCTTGGTCCACGCTCTGAAGCAGGCCCTCCCGAGGGCTGAATGCCAGGGCCAGGGGGGGGAAGCGCAGGGTGCCGACGTGGCGCATGGGGTCTTTTTCCAATACCGCGGAGGCGTTGGACGGGTTGGAAAAGAGTTCGCCGAGCGGCCCCACGAACAGGCGTTGACCGGTATCCGTCACGGCGACCCAGGTCGATGAAGAAGACAGCGCCGCGTGACGCAGCGGACGCTGCCCGGGAACCGTGCCCACGCGGGCGCAGTGGCGCAGATCAAAGGCATGCAGTTCGCCGCTCTGGGCATTGCCCGCGCCGAGAAACGGCCCGACGCCGTCCCAGGTCAGCAGAGTGACCGGGGCTGCCGTGGGCAGGGTCAGGGAGGCGCACGGCCAGGAACTCCAGACGTGGATGTCTCCGTTGGCGTGGCCCACGGCCAACCCGGCTTCGGGTATGTCGTCCGTTTGTCCCCTGGCTTGCGCTTCTCCGCCGGAAGAGGCTGATGGCCCGAGCACGAAAGCGGTTACGTTGGACGCCAAATGCAGGGTGACGGACTCCCGGCTCAATTCCATGAAGTAGTCGCCGGACCGTTGCGGGAGGGCGGAAGAGGAATCGGCCATTTGCTCAGGTAGGGGGAAGTCAATGTTTGGAGGTCGATACTGGGTGCGCAGGCTTTGTTCGAGCATTTCGGCCAGCGTCATGCTCGGCCCGAAGGGGGTCTGTTCGGTGAGCAGAGGAGCGGGCTTGGGAGGTTGCGTCACGCGCGGGGCGCAGGCGGCGGACAGCATAAGAGCCAAGCCAATGAACAGGGCCATGCCGAGTAGGCGCTGAGGGGGCTGTTGGCCTTTGCCGGAAAAACTTGTACTGCGGGTATCGGTCACGACCATGGAGTCCTTGGACTCTTTGGGTGACATTTGCGTAGAAACTTTCCAATCTCCGGCATCTCCATCATGCATCACGTCGATTCTTCCATTTCCCCCGCTTCGCCGGGATCTTTCGGACCCTCCGCGATGCGCCTGCCCGCGCTGGACATGTTTCGCGGCGGGGCCGTGCTGTTGATGCTTGTCTATCATTTCTGTTTTGATCTCAACTACTTTGGAGTCGTTTCCATTCGGTTTCAAACCGATCCGTTTTGGCTGGGCCTGCGGTCGGTGATCGTGGGGGGCTTCGTGCTGGCCGTGGGCGCGAGCTTGGCCCTGTCCAACCACAATGGGTTGAAGCCGTGGCGATTCCTGCGGCGTCAGGCCATCTTGGGCGTCGCCGCGGGCCTGGTTTCGCTGGGCACGTTCCTGATTTTCCCCCTGACTTGGGTGGTCTTCGGCGTCCTGCACTTTATTTTTGTTGCCCGAATCCTGGCTCTGCCCTTTCTTCGGCTGCACCACCTGAACCCGGCTTTCGCATTGATGTGCATCCTCGTGGGCCTGTCCGTACAGCACCCGGTCTTCGATCATCCCTGGCTGCATTGGCTGGGCATGATGACCCACAAGCCCTTCACCGAGGACTACGTGCCGATCCTGCCCTGGTTCGGCGTCCTGCTCCTGGGGCTGTACATCGGCCAGTCAATCCATCGCCACCGCCCATCCATTTTCCTGACGCCCCCGTCCCTGCCAGGGTCCGGGATGCTGTCCTGGCTGGGACGCCACAGCCTGCTGATCTATCTGCTCCATCAGCCGCTGTTCATGGGAGTGCTGTATCTGTTGCCGCGGTAGGTGTGAAGGATCAGCCGACCCGGGACGTCAGATCAAAGATCGGCCCCATCACGGCCAGGACCAGAAATCCCACCAACAACCCCAGGCCCAGGATCAGGGCCGGTTCGATCAGGGCGGCGAAGCGTTTCAGGGATGCATCGGTTTCGCGTTCCAGGAGTTTGCCCAGGCGCTCCAGGAAGGGGCCCAGCTTTCCGGCGGCCCGGCCGGCGCTGATGGCGGTCAGAAAGACGTCCGGATAGATGCCTTGCTTCCAAAGTACGCCGTCCAGAGGCTGGCCGGTGGAGACTTCCCTGGCGGCCTGGAGCATTTTTTCCCGGAAAAAAAGCGACCCCACGCCTTGGGCCGAGCTTTGCAAGGCCTGGACCAGGGGGATTCCGGCCTGGATCTGAAAGGAAACCAGCCCGGAAAAGCGGGCCAGGACGCCTTTCTGGACTACCGGCAGCCGCCAGATCAGGCGATCCAGCCGGATGCGCCAGCTTGGTCGGCGCTTGTAAGTTGTCACGCCGAGGAAGACCATCCCGATCAGACCCAGCAGTAGCAGGCCGCCCCAGGACTCCATCCAGGAGCCGAGATTCAAGAGCAGGCGGGTGTCCCAGGACAGTTCCCCGGCCGAGGCGGTGACGATGTCCGCGATCCGGGGCAGGACACGGGAGAGGAGAAAAAAGACCGCGCCCAGACCGATGATCAGGATGGTCAGGGGATAGCCCAGGGATGTGAGGAGCTTTTCCCTAAAGTCCCGGCGGCCTTCCTCGTACCGGGCGATGCGCTCCAGGACTTCGCCCAACCGACCCACCTGCTCGGCTACATGGATCATGGCCGCGTACACTGGGGAGACGACGTCCGGATGGTCCCGCAAGGCCTGGGAAAAGGCCTGGCCGCCTTCCACCGCGTCGCGAATCCGGACCCAGAACCGGGCCGACGCACCGGAGGACATCCGGGCCAACAGGTCCAGACTCTGAGCCAAGGATCCGCCCCCCTGGATCATCATGCCCAGGGAATAGAAGGATTCGTCCAGGCGAATGCGCCGGTGCCAGGAGCCGGGGGAAAGCAGGCCGCGCAGGGTGCGGCCTTGCGCATGCCCTGCGTTGCCGAGCCGGATCGGCAGCATCCCCTGCTCCTGGAGTCGGGCATAGGCCGCGGCCCGGCTCTCGGCCTCGCACAACCCCTTGCGCTGCTCGCCCCGGCGATCCAGGGCCACGTAGTGAAATGTCGGCACGGTGCTCCTTGTCCAAGAGAAAACGACCGCGTAATTTTGCCCGCTTGGGCGGCGGATGTCCAATCTGAGACGTGCTTCGAGATCAAAGAAAGTTGGTCCAACAAGATCGTTTGTTTACAACTGATTATTCACTCTATACGATGATAGGCTATACATTCATGTTCTTGCCCTGTCCGGTTGTTCGAGGAGATTGGCAATGATCGCCACCGCGAAGGTCACGTCCAAAGGGCGGACAACCATTCCTCAAGCTGTTCGAAAAGCCATGCTGGTTGGACCTGGAGATGTCATCGTCTGGGAAATCAAGCAGGAAGGCGTGGTTAACGTACGGCGACTGTCGGACCTTGAGGTTGACTATCTTCATTGCCTGGAGAGCACGTTGAGCGAGTGGGGGGGAACCTTGGACAACGATGCGTATCGTGACTTTTGAATGGTTTCGAATGGAGAAGACGATGAACACAATCCTGATCGGCAAGGGCCGGGAGCAGGTGTTTCTGCATGGCCGGTACGCCAACCGGCATGGAATGATCGCCGGGGCCACGGGGACGGGGAAGAGCGTTTCCCTGATGGTCCTGGCCGAAGGCTTTTCCCGGCTCGGGGTGCCGGTGTTTCTGGCGGACGTCAAGGGCGACCTGGCCGGGCTGGCCATGCCCGGGGCCATGAACGACCGGATTCGGTCGCGGCTGGAGAGCATCGGGGTCGAAGGCTATGTCAACGAGCCGAATCCGGTCTTATTTTGGGACATTTACGGAGAGCTGGGGCATCCACTGCGCACCACGGTCTCCCAGATGGGGCCGACCTTGCTGGCCCGACTGATGGAGCTCAACGACACCCAGGCCGGGGTTTTGGAGATCGTCTTTCGTCTGGCGGACGAAGAGGGGCTGCTCCTGCTGGACCTTAAGGATCTGCGCTCCCTGCTGATTTTTACCTCGGAAAACGTGAAGAGCGTGTCGGCCCGGTTCGGACTGGTGCATCCCTCTTCCCTGGCCGCGATCCAGCGGGCTTTGCTCCGGCTGGATGGTGACGGCGGGGACTTATTTTTCGGGGAACCGGCTCTGGAACTGACGGATTTCATGCGCCAAGACATGTCCGGGCGGGGAATCGTCAACGTCCTGGCCGCCGAGAAGCTGTATCTGCGGCCCAGGATGTATTCCAGCTTCTTGCTCTGGATGCTTTCGGAACTGTTCGAAACCCTGCCCGAAGTCGGCGATCGGGACCTGCCGAAGATGGTCTTCTTTTTCGACGAGGCTCATCTGCTTTTCGCCGACGTGCCTTCGGCCTTGCGGCGGAGGGTGGAGCAGGTGGTCCGGCTGATCCGCTCCAAGGGCGTGGGCGTCTATTTTTGCAGCCAGTATCCGGACGACGTGCCCCAGGAGATTCTGGGGCAGTTGGGCAACCGCATCCAGCACGCGCTAAGGGCCTACACGCCGCGGGACCAAAAGGCCGTGCGTACCGCGGCCCAGACCTTTCCGCCCAACCCCGCCGTGGACGTGCTCCAGTCCCTGACCTCCATGGCCGTGGGCGAGGCCCTGGTGACCACCTTGCAGGACAAGGGCGTCCCGTTGCCGGTGGAGCGGGCTCTGATCGCCCCTCCTCGATGCCGGATCGGGGTGATCACGCCGGAAGAACGGCAACTTGTTCGCGGGCGCAGCCCTTTAGGTGGAAAATACGACACGCCCGTTGACCGCGAGTCCGCCTACGAGATCCTCCAGGCCCGGGCCGAGGAGTCCGTGGCCGCGAAATCGGCCGAAAGCACCGCTTCGGAAGAAAAATCATCCCGAAGCGAGGAAACCTCCAACGGTACCGCCGGTGGTGTTTCCGGGGCCATGCGGGACTTCCTGCTGGGTTCCAAGCGCCGTCAGGGCGCCCTGGAAGCCATGGGCAAGTCCGCCATGCGCACCGTGGGCAACCAGATCGGCCGCCAAATGCTCCGCGGCGTCTTGGGCGGACTGTTGGGCGGCAAGAAGTGAGAAATACTCAACCTTTCAACAAACCAATCCTTATGACACAAATGACTATCAATCCGGCGATTCGCAACATCGCCATCATCGCCCACGTCGATCACGGCAAGACCACTCTGGTGGACGGGCTGTTCAGGCAGAGTGGGTTGTTTCGGGACAACCAGGAAGTGGCCGAGCGGATCATGGACTCCATGGACCTGGAGCGGGAGCGCGGGATCACCATTGCGGCCAAAAACTGTGCCGTGTCCTGGAAGGGCGTGAAGATTAACATCATCGACACCCCGGGACACGCGGACTTCGGCGGGGAGGTTGAGCGCTCCCTGTCCATGGCCGACGGCGCGGTGCTGTTGGTGGACGCCTCGGAAGGGCCACTGCCCCAAACCCGGTTCGTGCTCAAGAAGACCTTGGAAGCCAAGCTGAAGATCGTCGTGGTGATCAACAAGATCGACCGCCAGGATGCCCGTGTGGCCGAGGTGCTGGACGAGGTCTACGACCTTTTCATCGACTTGGATGCTTCCGAGGAGCAGCTCGATTTTCCGGTTTTGTACGCCGTTGCCCGGGATGGGCTGGCCAAGCTCTCCCTGGACGAGCCCGGGGAAAATCTGCACCCGCTGTTCGACGCGATTTTGCGGACCATCCCAGGGCCAGCCCATGATCCGGACAAGCCGTTTCAAATGCTGGTGGCGGACCTGGGCTATTCGGACTATCTGGGACGGTTGGCCATCGGGCGGGTGGTCAACGGGCGGGCCCGGCAGAACGAGCAACTGGTCTGCATCGACGCCGCGGGCGAACATCTTCCCCTGCGGGTGACCAAGTTGCAGACCTATGCCGGCCTGAGCCTGCAAGAGGCCCCGGAGGTGGAGTCCGGAGACATCGCGGTGCTGGCCGGGATTGAAAACGTCCAGATCGGGGACACCATCTGTACCAAGGCCGAGCCCTCGGCCTTGAAGCGGATCGCCGTGGACGAGCCCACCGTGACCATGAAGTTCACCATCAACACCTCGCCGCTGGCCGGACGGGAGGGCAAGTTCGTCCAGTCCCGTAAAATCTGGGAGCGGCTGGTCAAGGAAACCCTGCGCAACGTGGCGATCCGGGTTGAAGAGACCGAGGATCGGGACAGCTTCGTGGTCAAGGGCCGGGGCGAATTTCAGATGGCCATCCTGATCGAAACCATGCGCCGGGAGGGGTACGAGTTGAGCGTGGGCCGGCCCGAAGTGATCTATAAGGATGTGGGCGGGAAGCGCCACGAACCCATGGAGCATCTGTTCGTGGACTGCGAGGAGATTTTTCTGGGCGTGGTCACGGAGAAGTTGTCCATCCGCAAAGGGCGGATGTCCAATCTGGTGAACAAGGGCACCGGCCGGGTACGGGTGGAGTTCTCCATTCCTTCCCGGGGGCTGATCGGCTACCGGGATGAGTTTTTGACCGACACCAAGGGCACCGGGGTGATGAACTCCTATTTTTCCGGGTATGAGGAATACCGGGGAGATTTTCCAACCCGGTTCATGGGATCCATCGTGGCGGACCGTGCAGGGACCGCGGTGCCCTACGCCCTGTTCAACCTGGAGCCGCGGGGCAGGCTGTTCGTTTCACCCGGCGAGCCGGTCTACGAAGGCATGATCGTCGGCGAGCACAATCGGGAGAGCGACCTGAACGTCAATCCCTGCAAGGAAAAAAAGCTGACCAACATGCGCGCTTCGGGCAAGGACGAGGCGGTCATTCTGACGCCGGTGCCGCCGTTGACTCTGGAGTGGGCTTTGCATTTCATCCGGGAAGACGAACTGGTGGAGGTCACGCCGCATTCCATCCGGCTGCGCAAGACGGTTCTTTCAGCTTCCAAGCGGCATGTTCTGGGGGGGAAATAGAAAAGGAACGAGTTGGTAGTTCCTGGCACGACGGAAAAGAGCCGAAATACGCTGGACGACCCTGAAATAAATCCGGGGGGCTCACGAAGCGTAAAAAAAAGCAAGAAAGGGGGACGGGCCGAGGCGGAGCTTTGGGCAACCGCCCCCTTGCCGTACGGGGCGCCTATTTTTCTCGAAAAACGATCCGGCCCTTGGTCAGGTCATAGGGAGACAGCTGAACACGAACTTTGTCTCCGGGCAGGATGCGGATGCGGAACTTGCGCATTTTCCCGCACAGATGTCCTAAAATAGTGTGCCCGGTCTCCAGCTCCACGGAAAACAGGGTGCTCGGCAAGGCTTCCTGAACAATGCCGCTCATTTCAATACATTCTTCCTTGGCCATTTGGCCTCCTTGGGTTGTCTTGTTTTTGCCGTCGCTTCAAGTGTTCCGCGAACATATTGGAGTCTTGAAGCTTTTTCGAAATATGGATTATGAAATTCAAGGCCCGCGCGGAAGCAAAAAAGCCCCGCCCTCACGAAGATAGAGGACGGGGCTTCGCAAGGGCCTATTTCGTATTCAAAAACTGTCGGGTCTGCCGTTACCAGCGCTTGGACTGACGATTCTTGTCACCGTAGCCGCCGCCACCACCACTGGGACGGGGGGCACGTTCCTGGGCTTCGTTGATGCGCAGGCTACGTCCCTGGAAATCTTTCCCGTCCAACGCCTCCTGGGCGGAACGGGCTCCGGCTTCGTTCATTTCAACGAAGGCGAAACCACGCGGACGACCTGTTTCACGATCACTGATCAAGGCCACGGAAAGAACTTCGCCATACGTGGCGAACAGATCGCGAATATCGTCTTCCTGGGCGGTAAAAGGCAGATTCCCAACATACAACTTACTTGACATGCGAATAACTCCAAAAAAGGTTGGGGCGGACATTCTGTTTTCCTAAAGCCGGGCACACCCCGGTATCCAGGCTGAACGGAATTCCGCCGTTGCAAATTGAATTCACAGTAACTACTCGGATCGCGTTGGACTGTCAACAAAAATAATTATATCGTGAAAATTGGTTTCTACTCAGCAGAATCGTCGGATAAAAAAGCCTGGATAGCGATAATGCGCCGGCCTTCGCTGGCATGGCTGACTTGGAAATGACACGGTACGATAAGTCATTCCGGCGAAAGCCGGAATCCAGTGCATGAGTATGACCATGCACCGTATGTGCTGAGTAGATGCGTGCTGAGTAGTTACGCGTGGTTTTTCAATACAAGTTGGCTTCGCCGCCAGTCTTCATTTCACTCAGAATCCCCCGCACCGTGGCGGCCAGCTCCTTTAATCGGTACGGTTTACCGATGAAGCCCGCGGCTCCGGCCGCCTGGGCGGCGTCGGCATTTCCATTGGCCGAATAACCGCTGCTGATCACCACTTTGACCGAGGGGTCCATCCGCGATAATTCCTGGAGGCACTTGTACCCACCCATGCCCGGCATATTCAGATCCAGCAGGACCAGGGCGATGTCGCCGTATAATTCCTGGTAGAATCCCAAGGCCTCCCTTTTGGGTCCGTTCCGTAGCGCTTGTCAGAAACTCGCGATCCTCTGGTCGTACAGCGCAACATGGACGATATGCTCGATGTCGCGCATTTCCCTCAGGCGCATGTTCAAGGAGGTGGTTCTTTTTTCAAAGAGTTCGTTGGCCAGGCTGTTTTGTTCCCTGGTCACGACCGTGTCCAGGAGGTGGACGACAATCCGGATGTTTTCGTTGCGCCAGTGCAATTACATCAGGATGCCGAAGATAATGAACAGGACCGTGATCACCTGGAAGGTCAGCGGAATGTCCTTGTTCATCCGCGTGGCGATGCTTTATTTCATGGCCTTGGTTTCACGGAGGTGACATCCAGTTCAATGGGCCTGCCCAGAACCCCGCCCTGGGCATTCACCGTCTGGGCCGCCAGACGCACGACGCTGAAAACCCATACGTTCCGCGTGCTCAACGGGCCCGTTGCCGAGAAAGTGGAAGCGATCCTGATAGGCTCCAAGGACTCGCCCCTGACCTGCCCGCTCATGCCGAGGCTGATGGCAATCGCCAGCAAAGTCCAGAGCAACCGTCGCCATTGTGTTGTCCGCGGTTGCTGAAAGTGTATCACCATCAGAAGTGCTCGTTTGCGTCAAAGCCTTGGTCCGGGACGTTTTCGTAGCCATGGCTCGGCTCAATCCGGCTGCCGAATGATTTTCTCCAAGGCCTTTTCCAGGTCTTCCATCAGCACCGGTTTGGCCAAATAGTCGTTCATCCCGGCTTCCAGAAACTTCTCCCGGTCTCCGGTCATGGCATAGGCGGTCAGGGCGATGATGGGAATGCGTCGGGAAGGCTGAGGGCTGAGACTTGAGACCTGAGTGGCAGGGTGAGGATCTCTGACTTCTGATTCCTGTCTTTCGGTCTCCGCGGCGCGGATGCGTCGCGTTGTCTCCAGGCCGTCCATCTCCGGCATCTGGATGTCCATAAGAATGACGTCGAAATCCTGGTCTTTGAGCAGGTTCAGGACCTGCATGCCGTTCTCGGCGAGGGTTACGCGGTGCCCGGCGATCTCCAGCCGCTTCATGGTTGGAAAAGCATTCGACGGATCGTCTTCGGCCAGTAAGATGCGCAAGCCGGGCGAGGCGGATGCAGTTAGCGACGAAGGAGTTTTCCGGGTCGCGGCGTCACTGGGGAGCTTGAAGTACAGGTCAAAGTGCACGAAGACGCCCTCGCCTTCCCGGCTTTCCACGCAGAGCCGGCCGTCCATGAGTTCAATCAGGCGCTTGACAATGGCCAGCCCGAGCCCGGCGCCTTGGTATTTTCGGGTGTAGGAGCCGTCAACCTGCGTAAACGGCTGAAAAAGGTCCTTCAGTTTGTTCTCGGGTATGCCGATGCCCGTGTCGGTCACGGTGAAAAGGATCCGAACGGCTTCGGGTTTCCAGGAGCGGATCGGGACCATTCCCACGGTGATCTTTCCGGTATCGCTGAATTTCAGGGCGTTGCCGACGAGATTGAAAAGAATTTGCCGGACCCGGGCTTCGTCTCCGACCAGACGCGGTGGAATGGAGGGATCAACGGCGCACTCCAGGGCGATTCCCTTGCTTTGCGCCGTGACGGTGAACAGGCCGGTGATGGAGTCTTGCAGTTCGTCCAGGCTGAATGTCGATTCGTGGATTTCCATCTTACCCGCTTCGACCCGGGACAGGTCGAGAATGTCGGACAGCAGCCTGGTCAGACGCTCGGAGGAACTGGTGGCCAGCTGGATGAAGCGTTGTTGCTTGTCGTCCAGCTTGGTGGTGTTTAGGAGTTGCAGCATGCCCATGACGCCGTTGATCGGGGTGCGGATTTCGTGGCTCATATTGGCCAGGAATTCGGATTTGGCTTGGTTGGAGGCTTCGGCCTGTTCTTTGGCCAGGAGAAGAGCTTGTTCATGCTTCCTTTGGTCGGTGATGTCCTCCACCGCCGACAGAATGAACTGTTCGCCTTTTATTTCCGTGATCAAGCCTTGCAGACGGACCGGCACCCGGTGGCCGTCTACGTGCATGTATTCTTTCTCAATTGGCCCATACCGTTCGGTTTCGGCGAGAAATCGCAATTGAGCCTGCTCCAGGGCCGCATACTCCTCTGGAGTAATATCCCAATACGTCAGGGAGAGCGTCTCCTCGACAGTGCGGCCGATGATCCGCGCATAGGCGGGATTGACGTCCACGAGGCTCCCATCCATACGACAAAGCGCCAATCCGATGGGGGATTCGTCGAACAGGGTCCGGCTGTATTTCTTTTCATCCCGCACTTGCTCCTCGGACTGTTCGTGGATCAAGCGTCGGATCATCAGGCTCCCGAGCAGGGCGGTGGCCAAGGGATAAATCAGCATCACCGGCACGGCGATGTTGGAAAAAACCTGGAACGCGATATCTTTGGGCAGGAAGATTGTCATGGCCAGCATGCCGATGTGGACGGCGATTCCGAAAGCGAGGAGTTCAAGCCATGAAATGGCTGCCAGTCGCTTTTTCCGCGCATACCGCCAGACGAGACCGATGATCCCCGAGGCCAGGATCGCCGAGACGCCCATCCAGACGCCCGAACCGCCTTGATACAGGCGCAAGGCGGCCGTCATGGCCATGGTCGCCGCCGCGGGAATGGCCCCGAAGAACAGGCCCGTTATGCCGATCAGGACCGATCTTGTATCGAACACCACGCCGGGAAGCAGGGTCCATGGGGTCAGCATGACCACCATGCCGATGCCTCCGAGAAGGAGCCCGACGAGGACTTTCTGGAGAAGAAAGAGCTCTTCGCTCCGCCACCTGGAGGCGAAAACGTCGAAGAGCAATGCCGTCGCCAGAAGCAGCGCGGCGTTCTGCGCCAAAGCGACTATGGCCGAAGATGATGGAATCATGTCGGTCTCCCAAGCAAAGCGATGCGATTGTTTTTCTCACGGGTTATAGACGATTGAGCGCCCTGCTCTGGTCTTTATTTTCAGGGCAGATTAGGCGAAGTAAGGCAAAAACATCAACTCCGAATCCTTCCCTGGTGAGGGAGGGAGTGAGAGTTCTTGGGCCTCGCCTTCGCGCTTCGCTTATAATTTTCGAGCATCTTTCAGATGCTTTTCGTTGATGATCGCGATGGCCGACCACTGTAGACATCTGCGGAAAATGCACGGTAATGCGATGCCGAAAGAGGATGCCAGAACGACCAGGGAAGTTTTTTTATTGCTGAAAGGCGACTTGTTTGTCAGATTCGTGCTCGTCATTGGCCGGATGCAGGCTCCGGGCCGGTGGCCGTGGTTTCGGCCGAAGCTTTCCAGGTCGCACTTTACGATTCCAAGAATCGAATGCTCGCCTCTTCTCACATGCGACTTGGCCCGCACGGCGTTTTTCCGTCGCAACCCGCGGCAGCTCAACGGCTTTTCCTTTGATCCGTCATGTATTCCGAAAGGTTGTAACAGGTCCATTCTATGAGAACACCCAAGGATCAAATTCCTGAGTCTCGGAGTCGTCCCTACGCAGTCAGGCATGGAGCCTGCGGCTGGATTTCCGGGCTTCCGGGAACATGCCTGCTGGTGCTGCTTTTTGTGCTGCTCGCCGCGCCGGCGTTATCCCAGGAGGACGAGGCCGAGACGGTGACATGGGGAGGCAGGCCTTCTCAGACCGATCAGCTGTTGGCCACCATCCTCCAACTCGCCCCCACGGGCATCGGGATGGTTGAAAACCGGGTGATTTCCAGCGTCAACGATTATGTTTTGGATCTGACTGGCTACGATCGAGAGGAACTGATCGGCCAAAGCGCGCGGATGCTCTACCCCACGCAGGAGGATTTCGATTTCGTGGGCCGGGAAAAGTATCGCCAGATTTTCGAAAAAGGCACGGGGTCGGTGGAAACTCGCTGGTTGCGTAAAGATGGGGCCATCCTGGATGTCATTCTTTCCTCGACTCCTCTGGACCCCGAAGATCTGTCCGTCGGCGTGACCTTCACCGTCCTGGACATCACACAGCGCAGGCAGTCCGAGGAGCGTTTCGCCAAAGCCTTTCACTCCAGTCCGGCGCCGTTGGTCATTTCGGATATTGAGACCGGCCTGTTTCTGGATGTCAATGAGCGCTGGAACGAAATGCTTGGGTATGCCAGGGAAGAGTTGATCGGACGGACCTCCAAGGATGTCGGCATCTGGGCCGATCCCGCGGATCGGGACCGCATCGTGGCCAAGATAGCGGAGCAGGGATATTTCAAGGACGAGCCGATCCAGTTCAGAAACAAGGCCGGGGAGGCCAGGTACGCCATGTGGTCCGCCGAAGTCGTGCTGCTGGATGGACGCCAAGTGATGCTGTCTCTGATCCTCGACGAAACCGAGCGCAAGCTGGCCGAGGCGGCCCTGAGCGTCCGGACCCGTATTTTTCTGGGCGTGCTGACGGCTTTTTCCGCCGTGCTCCTGGTGTTGGTCCTGCAGATGACCTGGAATATCCGCCAGCGGGAAAAGATGACCCAGGCCCTGCAGGCCAGCGAGGAAAATCTCGCCACCACCCTGCATTCCATCGGCGACGGCGTGATCGCCACGGACTCGCGGGGCCTGGTGACCAACATGAATCAGGTCGCGGAAAAGCTCTGCGGCTGGACCTTGGACGAGGCAAGGGGCAAGCCGTTGTACGAAGTATTCCGCATCTTCAACGCCTGGACCCAGGAGGTCGTGGATAATCCCGTACATCAAGTGATTCATTCCGGTCGGATCGTGGGCCTAGCCAACCATACCCTGCTGCTTTCCAGGAATGGCGCAAAATACCAGATCGCGGACAGCGCGGCCCCCATCCGCGACCGCCAGGGTCGCATCTCCGGCGTGGTGCTGGTGTTCCGGGACGTGACTGATGAGTATGCCGTGGAGGAACGGTTGCGGCAAAGCGAGCAACGCTTCCAGACTTTCATGGATGAAACCCCGGTGTACGCCTACATCAAGGATGAGAGCCTCGCGCATGTTTACAAAAACAGGCGAGTAGCGGAGCTCATGAGCGGCTCCTTCAGCCAGGCGGGCGGAGATTCGGCGAGGGCGCTTTTCGATTCGGCGACCTCTGATTTGCTTGAGAAGGCGGACGGGCGGATTCTCTCAGGTGAGCGGGACAGGATCGAGCTGGAGTACAGTGTCCATATCGGCGGCGAACAACGTTGGCTGAACGACGTCAAATTCGCCCTGGTTCTGGCCGACGGACGGAGAGCGGTGGGCGGGTTGGCCTACGACATCACCGAGCGCAAGCAGGCCGAGGCGGAGCGGGAAAAAATGCAGGCTCAACTGCTTCAGGCGCAAAAGATGGAGTCCGTGGGTACTCTGGCCGGGGGCGTGGCCCACGACTTCAACAATTTGCTTCAGACCCTGGGGGGCAATATCGAGCTGCTGCTCGCGGACAAGCCTGACGACCATCCGGACGTCGGCCGTCTGAGGGCCGCGCTGAAATCCATCGAGCGGGCCGCCCAGTTGGTCAGACAGCTGCTCCTGTTCAGCCGTAAGGAGGGATCACTCCGGGTGCCGGTGGACCTGAATCGGGAAGTGGAAGGCGTAGTGGACATGCTGCGGCGGACAGTCCCCAGAATGATCACCGTGGAGACGCGCCTTGATCCCGAGCTTTGGCCCCTGTTGGCAGATCCGGTGCAGATCGAGCAGGTGCTGCTGAACATAGCCAACAACTCGGTGGACGCCATGCCTGATGGCGGGACGTTCCTCATCGAAACCAATAACGTGGTCCTGGACGAGGGATTTGTTCGGATACATCCGGACTCCGTCCCCGGGGCGCATGTGCTGCTGACGGTCACGGATACGGGGTGCGGCATGGACAAGGAAACATTGGCCCACATATTCGACCCCTTTTTCACCACCAAGCCCGTGGGCAAGGGCACGGGACTGGGGCTGCCCTCGGTGTACGGCATCGTCAAGGGACACGACGGCTACATCCAGTGCTACAGTGAACCGGATCAGGGGTCCGTGTTCAGAATCTATCTGCCCGCGGCGGATGGACGTGCGCCGGAAGAGGAGATAGAACGGAAAATCCTGTTTCCCGAAGACCTTGGCGACGGGATGACCATTCTGGTGGTGGACGACGAGCCGGAAATTCGGGCATTGACACGGGAAGTCCTGGAAGTGCTGGGGTACAAGGTGAAAAGCGCGGCCAGCGGGGAGGAAGCCCTGGAAGCATACCGCCAGGAGGGTGAGGAGATCGATTTGGTGCTGTTGGACCTGAACATGCCCGGCATGGGCGGGCACAGATGCCTGCAAGAACTGCTGCGCATCGACCCGCGGGTCAAAGTGGTGATTGCCAGCGGCTATTCCGCGGAAGGACAAGGCCGACAATCCCTGTCCGCCGGCGCCAAGGGCTTCATCGGTAAGCCGTATCAGCTCCGGGATCTGGAGGCCGTGATCCGGGAAGTGCTGGGGCTGTGAGGAACGATGTATCGTTTTGAATTGCTCAACATGTTGCATTTTGGACCGATCTTTCAAGGTCATTCATCGTAGCCTGAGCCATGAGCATTCCCAAGGAACCTCTTCCAGCCCAGGTGGTATTATCCCTGTTCAGCGCCCGTTGGGACGTTTTCTGGCCGGGATTGCGATCCGATCTGGAGGCGTATCTGGGGCCGCTGGAAAACGTGGGGGAGTCGTTGCCGTTCACGGCAACAACGTATTACCAGGAGGAATTCGGTGCGCCCTTGGAGCGCCGGTTGCTCGGGTTCGCTCAGGTCGTGGGGCAGGATCGGTTGCGGGAGATCAAGTTGTGGGCCCATGAATTGGAACAACGTCATGTCCTGGACGGCAAACGTTTGTTCAATTTGGACCCGGGGCTGTTGACCCAGGAGCGCTTCGTGCTGGCCACGGGCAAGAATTTCACTCATCGCATATACCTCGGACAGGGCGTCTTTGCCGATCTGACCCTGATTTTTCAAGGCGGACGGTGGCGCTCTTTGCCCTGGACTTTCCGGGACTACGCCGACCCTGCCTTGCAAGCCCAATTGACCGCACTGCGCCATGGCTACCGGGTGAAGCTGGGCGTTTGTCCCGACTGGCCGGGACGTGCCGGACGAGTGCATTGACAGCAACTGTCTTCCAGGGTCAAAACGATTTTTTTGCATCCTTAAGACAAGGTGGAACACAGCGTATGCACGAGATTCGCAAAGCCGCTACGGAGCGGACGACCAAGGAAACATCCATCAAGCTGGAGCTGGTTCTGGACGGTTCCGGAGCGACCCACATCCAGTCCGGCGTCGGCTTCGCCGACCACATGCTGCACCTTTTGGCCTTCTGGGCGGACTTCGACCTGAACCTGACTTGCGCCGGGGATCTACACATCGACGCGCACCACAGCCTGGAAGACGTGGGCCTGGCCCTGGGCAAGGCCCTCTCGGATGCCCTGGGAGACAAGGCCGGGATCGTCCGCTTGGGCTCGGCCGTGGTGCCCATGGACGAGGCCTTGGTGGAAGTCGTGGTGGATCTCTCGGGCAGGCCGTATCTCGTGTACGACGACGACCCGCTGCCTGCTCTGATCGCCGGAGAGGAAAAGGACGTCTGGCGGGAGTTTTTCAAGTCCCTGGCCCAGGAAGCCCGCATGAACCTGCATGTTCACTATCGTTACGGCCGCAACGGCCACCATCTCGTGGAAGGGGCGTTCAAGGCCCTTGGCATGGCTCTGCGCCAAGCCGTATCCAGGACCCGTACCGGTGTGCCGAGCACCAAAGGAAGTTGTTGATATGTTGAGTCGTTTCTCATTGATTCCGTATCTGTGCTGCATGATTCTGCTTCTTGTCGGGTGCGCACCCAAGCCCGCTGGAACGCCCTTGCCTTCCCAGTCCACGTTAGGGGTGGCCGGATTTCACCAGCCTCACCAGGGGTGGCAGATGCTTTCCAGCACCCGCGCGGACAAATCCGTCACTCTTGCTTCGGATATGCTGGAAGAGCTGGACGGCATGCTGGCCGATCTCTTACGGGCCAAAGAGGATCGTCCCTTTCTCGGGACCGAGGCCACCAGGCAGTGCCAGGAGCTGGTTTTGTCCCGAATGCGCTCGGAACAGGCTGGCGTTGCCGGGCTGCGTTACTGGATGGAAGTCGGCCAATGCGTCCAGACCGATTATCTCTTAATTCCCCAGGTGCTGGAGTGGAAGGAGCGAGAAGGCGGTGAGTGGGGCGTGACCGAGCCGGGCATGGTCGTGATGGAATTGACCCTGCTGGACATCCAAAACAGGTACGTCGCGGCACGGTTCCAGTACGACGAGCGGCAACGCTCCCTGAGCGAAGACCTGTTGCAGGCCGACAAATTTTTTCGGCGCGGTGGAAAATGGCTGCCCGCCAAGGAACTGATCCGTGACGGGCTACGCGAAGGACTGCGGGAGATGGGCTTATGATTCTTTTTCCGGCCGTGGACATCAAGAACGGGCAGTGCGTCCGGTTGCGTCAGGGGCGGGCTGACGATGTTACGATCTTTTCCCCGGACCCCACGGCCATGGCCCGACACTGGGTGGACCTGGGCGCGGCCTGGCTGCACTTGGTGGACCTGGACGGCGCGTTTGACGGTCTGCCGGTGAACTTCGAACTGATCAAGCGGATTTGCGCCGTGGTCTCGATCCCGGTGCAGCTCGGGGGCGGGATTCGTGACTTGGCGACCGCGAAACGCTACCTGGAAGCCGGGGTCCGGCGATTGATCATCGGCACCATGGCCCTGGAAGAGGCCGAAGCCTTCGGGGAATTGTGCGCGGCGTTGCCCGGGAGGATCGGCGTGTCCCTGGACGCCGTGGACGGATTGTTGAAAACCAAAGGTTGGGTGGCGGACAGCGGTTTGACCGTGGAGCAGGTTCTGCCACGACTGGAAGAGCAGGGCGCGGCCTTCATTATCTATACGGACATCAGTCGGGACGGGATGCATAGCGGCGTGAACCTCCCGGCCATGGAGTATCTGGTCCGGAGTACCGACATCCCGGTCATCGCCGCGGGTGGGGTGACCAAGTTGGAAGACATCCAGGCATTGTTCCCCCTGTCGAATCAAGGACTGGAAGGAATCATCACCGGTCGGGCCATCTACGAGGGCACCCTGGATTTTCCGGAAGCCCTGGCCTGGATCGCGGGGCGGAAGGCAAATGACGAGAATGCACAAGGAGGCGCAAGATGACGACGATCAAGGTGACGGGCATGTCCTGCCAGCACTGCGTGAACGCGGTGACCAAGGCGCTGAGCGGTATCGAGGGGATTCAGGATGTCCAGGTTTTTTTGGAAAAGGGTGAGGCCCAGTTTACGGAAGCCAAGCCGGTCTCCAAGGACGTCATCCGGGAGGCGTTGCAGAAGGCCGGGCACGACCTGGGATAGCGGACTGTTGAAAAATTCCCGCTGGTTGCGTTGCCGCAAAAAGCTCAAACCCTCACGTATGACATAATACGCTTCGGGCTTGAGCTTTTTTTGGGCCTAACCATCGAGGTTTTTGAAAAGCCCGCGGAAGTTGCCATGCGTTGCTTTTTTCGCTGGTTGTCGGTAACGAAAAATGAAAACGGTCATCGGGTGACTGTCGCCCAAGGCCCTTTGTCTTTCACATCTTCAAAGGAGGAATGACGTATGCAGCGTGTTTTCAAGAGTGTTCTCGGCGTTTGGCTCGTCGCCATGGTGCTTTGCCTGGCTCTCAATGCTTCCGCGACTGAGGCTCAGTCCAAGGTGAACATCAATGAGGCTCCGGTCGAATTGTTGCAGGCATTGCCGGGAGTCGGGCCGGCTTTGGCGCAACGCATTGTTGAATATCGCGAGCAGACTCCTTTTGAAGCCCCTGAAGACATCATGAAGGTGAGCGGCATCGGGGAGGCGACATTCGAGAAAATGAAGGAACTCATCGTCGTTGAATGATTTTTTGATCTTTTTGCCTCGCGCGTTGCAAGTTGCGAGATGTTCGAAAAAGAAAGCCCGGGCAATGGTTCATTGCCCGGGCTTTTAGTAGGTTTCAGCGTGGTCGTGATCAGCCGGCAAAGGCCTTTTCAAAGTTCGGAACGACCTGTTTCTTGCGGCTCATCACGCCGTCCAGCCAGACCTTGTGGCCTTCGGGTGCCTTGCCGAAGGCTTTCTGAACCACGGAGGGATCGTCGGAGACGATGAGCATTTCCGTGCCTTCCTTCATGATGTCGGTGAGCAGCAGGAAGACGCTGTGGTTGCCCTTTTCAGCCTTGACCTTCTGGATGTCCGCGTACAGGGCGTCCTTGACGCCGTCCAGCAGGGAAAGATCCACGACTTCCAACTGACCGATGCCGACCTTGGTGCCGCTCATGTTGAAGTCCTTGTAGTCGCGGAAGACCAGTTCCCGGATCGGGGTGCCTTCAACCGCGGACTTGACCTTGAACATCTCCAGGCCGAGCGCCTTGGTGTCGGCCACGCCGGCGATCTTGGCCAGGGCGTCAGCGACTTCGACGTCCTTTGGGGTACAGGTGGCGGACTTGAAGATGACCGTGTCGCTGACGATGGCGCAGAGCATGATTCCGGCGATGTTCTTCGGAATTTCCACGCCGTGGAAGTCATACATGGCCTTGATCACGGTGCAGGTGCAACCCACCGGCCAGATCCAGGCTTCAATGGGATTGGGAGTGGTGACGTCGCCCAGCTTGTGGTGGTCAACGACGCCCAGGATTTCGGCCTTGCCCAGGTTGTCCAAGCTTTGGGCGAGATCGGAGTGGTCGACCAGGAAGATCTGTTTGCCTTCGGCATCCGTGATGATTTCCGGAGCGCCGACGCCGAACTTGTCCAGCACGAACTTGGTCTCCGGGTTGAGTTCGCCCTGAGCGGCCGGCTTGGCTTCCACGCCGAGCTTGCTCTTCAGGTCGGCCAAGGCGATAGCCGCGCAAACCGAGTCGCTATCGGGACTCTTGTGTCCTACAACATAAACAGCCATTCATGACCTCCTCTGTTACATTTTCATGGTGATTAGGAACCGTTGTCGTTATCCTCGATAAAAAGCTTGTGCATAATAGCACAAAGCTTCGGCGCTGCCAAGGGGTTGTGCCGCTTCAACGATACAAGGCGTTCATGATCCCCTGGGCAATGTCGTCAATGTCCAGGATCTCGTCCGCCAATCCGGCGTCCACGATGGCCTTGGGCATGCCGTACACCACGCAGCTGGCGTCGTCCTGGGCCAGGATATAGCCGTTTTTCTGCCTGAGTTGTTTGATGCCTTCCAGGCCGTCGCTGCCCATGCCGGTGAGGATCACCCCGACGCCGCGTTTGCCCACGCCCTGGGCCACGGAGGCGATGAGCACATTGGCCGAGGGTTTGTAGAGGGCCTCTTTGGGCTCGGGGCCGATCAGCAGGTCGATCCGGCTGACTTTTTGATCGATGGACAGGTGCTGGCCTCCAGGCGCGACAAAGGCCATGCCCGCCTGGACGCGGTCTCCGGCTTCCGCTTCCTTGACTTTGATCTGGCAGACGGCGTCCAGGCGTTTGGCGAAAGGTCCGGTGAAGGCCTGGGGCATGTGCTGGGCGATAAGGATGCAGGCAGGAAAGTTAGCGGGAAGTTTGGACAGGACTTTTTGAATTGCCGGCGGTCCGCCGGTGGACACGCCGATGGCCACGACGTCCCGGGATTGCGACCTCTTTTGGGGAATGGCCTCCAAGGAAGGTTTTTCAATCGTCGGAGCGGTGACCGGCTCGATCTTGCGCGGTGCGCGCGGGGCCCGAATTTTACGCCTGGCCACGGTTTTGACCTTGGAGCGCAGGTCGTTCTCGATTTTGACGATGTCCAGAGAGACCCGGGAGAGCTGTTTGGGAATGAAGTCCACGGCACCGAGTTCCAATGCCTTCAGGGTCGCTTCAGCGCCTTCGGTGGTCAGGGAGCTGACCATGATCACGGGCCGGGGCATTTCCATCATGATGTGCCGCAGGGCGGTCAGCCCATCCATGCGCGGCATTTCGATGTCCAGGGTGATCACGTCCGGCTGGAGTTGGCGGGCCTTGTCCAGCCCTTCGGATCCGTCTCGGGCCGTGCCCACGACCTGGATTTCCGGGTCGCCTTCCAGCATGGTGCTCAGGGCCTTACGCATGAAGGCTGAATCGTCAATGACAAGTACTTTGATCATTGGGTGTCTCTACGGAGCCAGGTGCAAGAAAAGCATTTGACTCGAAGGTCGGTGGTTGAAGGTCGATATAATAAACAATGTGTCGTGTTGGGGGGGTGAGGGAAAAAGGAAATCGGTCACGCGTCGACGACGTCCTGGAGTTCCACATGGCTGGTGACGTTGACTTGGCGCAGGTTTTTGAAGCTCGGCTTTTCGACTTCCTCCAGCCAGATCTTGACCAAGTCGCCCTGCCATTGTTGTCCAGCCCCCTCCCGCAGGATATCCCGCACCACGTTCATGGGCAGGGCCTTGCGGTAGGCCCGGTCCGAGGTCATGGCCTCGAAGGAGTCCACGACGCAGAGGATACGGGCTAAAAAGGGGATTTCCTCCTGCTGCAGGCCCATGGGATAACCTGAGCCGTCCACACGTTCATGATGGTAGAAGATAATCGGCAGGATGTCGCCGAACGAGGTCACTTGATTCAAAATCGCCCGTCCCAGTTCGGGATGGCGCTGCATTACCGAGAACTCTTCGGAGGTCAGTTTGGAGGGTTTGTTCAGTATATCGTCCGGAATGCCGATTTTTCCAATGTCGTGCAGGATGCCACCGGTGTACAGCAGGTGCAGATCCTCCTTTGGCAGTCCTAGCCGGTTGCCGAGGTGCGTCGCGTAGATGGCGACCCGTTCGGAATGGCCCCGGGTATAGACGTCCTTGGCTTCCACGGCCTGGGCAAAGGAGCGGATGACTTCCAGGTTCATGTCCCAGAGTTGTCCGTAAAGGCGGGCGTTTTCAAAGGCCGACGCGGTGTGTGCGGCGAAAACGTTCAACAGTTGGGAGTGCTCGCGGGTGAAGTCCGGCTTGTCGGTGTTGCGAAGCAGCACGATGGAGCCGATGCTTTTCATGCGCGTGGGCATGGGCGCGGCCATGATGGAAGTCAAGGAAGCGTCCGGAGGCGGGCCTTCCGTGCTTAACTGAGGAGGCCCTTTTTTATTCAAGAGAATCAGTTCCGGTAGGTGTTGGCGAAACACCCGTTCCCCTAGAAGCTTGACCCACGTCCCGAGTTGCGGGTTGCTGCGCAACAGGCTTCCTCGCATGGCTTTGGACTGGAGCCCGCCTTTGTCTTGAAGAAAAAGCACAACTCCGTCCGGATTGAAATTTTTTTGGACCTGAGACAGGAATTCGTTGGTCAACGACTTCATGTCCAGCTTGGTGTTCATAGCTTGGCTGAGGTTCAGGACCCGGACGATGTTGGTCAGTTTCTTCCGGTCTTCGCGGTTGCTTCGGATTTGCAGGATGCGGTCGACCTTGAGCAGGAGATGGCTGATGTTGAACGGTTTGGGAAGATAGTCGGCCGCTCCGAGACGGATGCTCTCCACGGCCGTTTCGATGCTCCCGAAGCCGGTCATGATTAAAAAATCGGCCTCGGAATTTCCATCTTTGAGCTTTTTCAACAGTTCCAAGCCGCTCATGCCAGGCATTCGCAGATCACTGATGACGAGATCCAGCCCAGGCAAGTGGCTCAACATTCGCAGGGCGGATGGCCCGTCATGGGCGACATGGACGGTAAAGCCAGCTTCGGTCAGTGCTTCCTTGCAGATGTCGAGCAGACTTTGTTCGTCGTCGACAATCAAAATGCTCGCCTTGGGCTCGTCATGCGCTACCATATCCAATCCTTGATTATTTTTTGGCCGGCCCCGGTCGGCGGCGTTCGGACGAATAAAAACAGGCCATCAAAAACACTTTGCCTGATGCAAGAAGGCAAGGTCAAGATAAAAACACGATCACATGTTCCACGTTAGTGGTAGAACATAATCAGTAAAAAGATAAGACTTGCATTTCCTCGCGAAACATATATGATAAATCTTTTACGGGATGTGGCTCAGCTTGGTAGAGCGCAGCGTTCGGGACGCTGAGGCCGGAGGTTCGAATCCTCTCATCCCGACCAGAAAATTCAAGGGGTTGCGAGCGAGATGCTTGTAACCCTTTTTTTTATTCCACTACGTAATTGAGCAAGTTTGATTTGCATTTCCCCTCGTGGTAGATGCTTAGGCCCTAACATCACTTCTTTTTCTGTTTTTTCGTTCCCGCAGCCTGTAGGAGTCTATCGTGAAATCCGACTTCAAGGAAAATCTCAAAGAGGTCGTCCTGGCCGTGTTGCCCATATCCGTGGTGGTCATTCTGCTTCAGGTGTTTCTTGTCCATCTGCCCTGGGATTTGTTCGTGCGGTTCATCATCGGGGCGGCCATGGTCCTGGCCGGTTTGTTGCTGTTTCTTCAGGGGGTGAAGGTTGGGTTGTTGCCCATGGGCGAGGCCGTGGGCAGTGAGTTGCCCAAGCATGGCTCGTTGATTTTTATGCTCTTTTTCGCCTTTATCCTCGGATTCGTCGTGACCGTGGCCGAGCCGGACGTGCGGGTGCTCGCCCATCAGGTGGATATTGTTTCCGACGGGATGGTCACCAGCAACCTGCTGATTTTCACCGTGGCCATCGGGGTGGCGTTCTTCGTGGCTCTGGCCATGCTGCGCATCGTGCTGCGCGTACCCATTGCCTGGCTGTACGGCGTCAGCTACCTGTTGATTATCGTTCTTTCCTTCATCACTCCCGCGTCCTTTGTGCCCATTGCCTTTGACGCCGGGGGCGTGACCACCGGGCCGGTGACCGTGCCGTTCATCCTGGCTCTGGGTTTGGGGACCGTGGCGGTCATGGGCGGCCGGTCCTCCTTTACCGACGGTTTCGGTTTGGTTGGGCTCGCTTCCATCGGGCCGGTGATCGGCGTGATGATTTTGGGGATGATTTACGGATGAATACGATTCTGGCCTTTCTGGATTTCAGCCACGTCTCGCTGGAGGTTTTGCAGGCCCTGGCTCCTCTGGTGGCTTTTTTTCTGTTTTTCCAGCTCGCCTACCTCAAGCTGCCCCGGACGTTCGTGATGAACATGATCAAGGGAGTGGTGCTGTGCGTTATGGGATTGATTCTGTTCTTGCAAGGCGTCCAGGTGGGGTTCATGCCCGTGGGCACGGCCATGGGGGAGATTCTCGGAGCCATGGAGACGACCTGGCCGCTGATTTTTATCGGTTTTTTGCTGGGCTTGGTGGCCACCATCGCCGAGCCGGCGGTGCACATCTTGAGTTACGAGGTGGAAAAGGCCTCGGCGGGCAGCATTCGCGAGAAGACCATTCTCGCGACCCTGTCCCTCGGGGTGGCCTTGTTCGTGGCCCTGGGCATGGCCAAAATCATCTACGGCGTGCCCATCCATTACATTCTCGTGCCGGGATACCTCCTGGCCCTGGTGCTGATGCGTTTTTGCGACCCGACCTTCGTCGCCATCGCCTTTGACGCCGGAGGGGTCGCCACCGGTCCCATGACCGTGACCTTCGTGCTCGCCGTGGCTCTGGGCATCGCCACGGCGATGGAAGGCCGCGATCCCGTTCTGGACGGCTTCGGCCTGATTGCCCTGGTGGCCATGGCCCCGATTCTCTCGGTCATGGTCCTTGGACTGATCGTTACTTCCGTGAAGAAAAGGAGCTGAGCGTGGACCTGAATATTCCCTTTGATCTGATCGTCACCATCGTGAACAAGGGCGGCAGCGAGACCATCATCAAGGCCACAAAGTCCGCCGGGGCCGAGGGCGGGACGATAATTCCCGGCCGCGGCACCGGAATCCGGGAGCAAAAAAAGCTGTGGGGCATCCCCATAGAGCCGGAAAAGGACATTGTATTGACCATCGTGCCTCAGGAAAAGACCCAAATCGTCCTTGACGCCATCCTGGAGCAGGGCAGCCTGAACAAACCCGGCGCGGGCATCGCCTTCGTTGTGGACCTGAAAAAGGTCGTCGGCATCTGCCACATGTGTCAGCTGGATACCTGAGCCGGCTCATCGTCCTCGTCGCCGGGGGAATCTCCCCCAAACGGAGCCGCCGCGTCGGCTACTGCGGAGAGTGGACGGTGGTCCGGAAGTCCGGAGAGTGCAGCCCCATGCGGCGCATGATCTTCTGGACGGCCACCCGGCTCAGGCCAGCCATTTTGGCGGCCTTAGAGATATTGCCGTTGGTGGTGAAGAGAAGGTTCTGGACGTAGGAGCGGGTGAACTGTTCCAGCATCCGGTTGCGGGCCTCAATGTAGGGTTCCATGGTCATGTTGGCGTACTGGAGGACCAGGGACTGTACGGGACTTGCGCCGGGGTGCTCCACGGCATGGATGTGCATGGTTTCGATTTCGGTATCCTTGCAAAAAATCAGCATCCGGCGGACGAAGTTTTGCAGTTCCCGGATGTTGCCCGGCCAGTTGCGGCGCATTAATTCTTCCGTGGCCGCTGGGGAAAAGCGTTTGGCCGGGATTTCCAGTTCCGCGCAGAATTTTTTGCTGAAGTGGTCCACAAGAAGGGGGATGTCCTCGCGGATGTCCCGCAAGGTCGGCGTACGGACCGTGACCACGTTCAGCCGATAAAACAGATCCTCCCTGAAGGTCCGCTCGTTGATCTTCTTTTCCAGATCCTGGTTGGTACTGGCCAGGATGCGTACGTTGATCCTCTTGCTCTTGACCCCGCCCAAAGGTCGCAGCTCCTGCTCCTGGAGCACGCGCAGCAACTTGGTTTGAAGGGTGACGGGAATGTCTCCGATTTCATCCAGTAGCAGGGTCGAGCCGTCAGCTTCCTCGAAAAGCCCGACATAATCCGTATCCGCTCCGGTAAACGCCCCTTTCTTGTGCCCGAACAGTTCGCTCTCCAGAAGCTGTTCCGGGATGGCCGGGCAGTTCACCGCGAGAAAGGGGCGGGATTTGCGCTTGCTCAAGTCGTGGATGGCCCGGGCGACTAACTCCTTGCCTGTTCCGCTTTGGCCGCGGATAAGCACGGTATAGTTGGTGTGGGCCAAAGCCTGGATGGTGTCGTAGAGTCGGCGCATGGGCGCGGTCTGACCGATGAAGTTCGCAAACGAGTTTTGTTCCGAAATTTTGGCCCGTAGGTTCAGGTTTTCGCGGATCAGTTGACCTCGTTCCATACCTTTGCGCAGCACCCGCAGCAGATCTAGGATTTCAAAGGGCTTGGTCACGAAGTCGTAGGCCCCTTGCCGGATGGCTTCCACGGCTGTCTCGATGCTGCCGTAGGCGGTCATCATGATCACGGTGACGTTAGGGTCCGTCTCCCGGATCCGGGTGAGCAGATCCATTCCGTTCATTTCCGGCATCTGGATATCCAGCAGAATCAGCTCGAAGGTGCGTGTGTCGATCAGTTCCAGCGCTTTCAATGGATTGGATGCGGTGACCACGGAGACGCCTTCCAATTCAAAAGAGAGAACGCGGCTCAATCCCTGAAGCATGTCCACTTCGTCGTCAATGATCAGAAGGTGCTGCTGGGCCATATGGATGTTGATACCTGAGTAAGGGGTGAAAGCTTCTCGGCCTCTTGATGAGAAAGGGACATCCGTGTCGCGAACCCGAGATGTACGAGGAAAACGGCGAAAGCGCTGCCGGACGGCTGTTGAAGAAAAGGCCTCGCGGGATTGCATCGAAATTCTACTCGGCCTTGAACGCCTTGTAAATTTCCGCCTGTGAAACGCAAAGCGAGGCTTGCAATGACAACCGAGGATAGCATCAACCCAGGATGGCATCTTTGCGTTTGTATTGCTGAAACATATTGAAAAGATTCTGCTTTATTTTCGAGAAAAGTCAGGCTTGCTTTTTGCTTCCGTGAGAAGGCCGGGGTGGTCCCGGATAGGGTGGGTCCGGAGAGAAAGCCGCGTTTTGAGGCTCCCGCGTCCAGGGCCCTGAACATTCACGAACACCTTTTCTCAGGAGGAAGCGAGATGGCCGAAGCTTCGAAGCAAGATTCTGATATTGTTATTGATCGTGGAAAATGGGAATGGTCCGAACTGTGGAAGAAAGAGGACTGGTGGGCGATTTGGCTGGGATTCGTGATTTTGATCATCGGCTTGCTCATTTTCCTGCCCAGACCTCCGGCGGATATGCATGAGAAACTGGCCAAGGCCGAGGCGACCATGGCCGCCGAGGATGTTCGCGCGCCGTTCCATACCATCGAATGGCACGGGGCCAACGACGCCATGTCCGGGCTGCGAGCGCGTAACGAGCCCCATGGAAAAACCATCGCCAAGTGGCTGGAGATGCCGGGCCGGTGGACGAGCAGCCCCATGGAGTCCTTCTATCTGAGCGAGTCCGCTGCCGCGGAGCGGCGGGCCAAGGCCGAACCGGCCTATAAGGAAGCTCAGGAAGCGACCAAGGCCGCGCTGGAACGGGCCAAGCAAGTCCAGGATTTGGCCGCTGAGGAAGCGTTCCGCAATGAAGACCTTAACGAGCAGGCCGAGGCGGCCATCCGGGAGTGGCGTCAGGCCAGGGAGAAGGAGCGGGGCAGTCTGCGGACCAGGGCCTCGGTTCAGGCCTACAACAAGATCCCCTACATGATCGGGATCATGATTATTTTCATGGTTTTCTTCAGTGTCGGCGCTCGATTTATGGACATCGGCTCGGCCGATCTGATGAAGGGCTTTTGGTTCGTTTTCCTGCTGGCTGTTGTCGCGGAGATGATCGGTCAACAGAATACCATGCGTGAATATGGTTTCGGCGGCTTGATCTGGGCCATTCTCGGGGGCATGTTGATCAGCAACACCGTGGGCGTGCCGAATTTCCTGAAGCCGGCCCTGCAGACCGAGTACTACATCAAGACCGGCCTCGTGCTGCTGGGCGCGGAAATCCTGTTCAGCAAGATCATGCTTATCGGGCAGGCCGGCGTGGTCGTGGCTTGGGTCGTCACTCCCACTGTGCTCATCTTGACCTACATTTTCGGTCAGCGGGTCTTGAAAATGGAGTCCAAGACCCTGAATATCACGGTCTCCGCTGACATGTCCGTCTGCGGCGTGTCCGCGGCCATCGCCACGGCCGCGGCCTGCCGGGCCAAGAAGGAAGAGTTGACCATCGCCGTGGGCATGTCCATGCTCTTCACCGCGATCATGATGATCGCTCTGCCCACGTTCATCGTCTCCGTGGGCATGCACCCGGTTTTGGGCGGGGCCTGGATCGGCGGGACCATCGACTCCACCGGCGCGGTTGTGGCGGCCGGGGCATTCCTGGGCGAGGTTGGCATGTTCGTGGCCGCGACCGTGAAGATGATCCAGAACATCCTCATCGGCGTTATCGCTTTCGGCGTAGCCGTGTACTGGTGCGCCCGGGTGGACTGCGTACCCGGTCAGCAAGTCAGTAAGATGGAAATCTGGTATCGTTTCCCCAAGTTCGTGCTGGGCTTCATCGCCGCGTCGATCATCTTCTCCTGGATGCTGGTCAGCATGGGCAGCGCTGGCGACGTAATGATCGACCAGGGCGTGCTGCGCGGCTTCTCCCGCCCGATCCGGGAATGGTTCTTCATCCTGGCCTTCGCCAGCATCGGCCTGTCCTCCAACTTCCGGGAAATGGCTCACCACTTCAAGGGCGGCAAGCCGGTCATCCTGTACGTCTGCGGGCAGACCCTGAACCTGATCCTGACGCTGCTCGTGGCCTACCTGATGTACTTCGTGGTATTCCCGCACGTCACCGAAAGCCTGATGAGCTAATCGTTCGTCGGGCGCAAACCTAAGGGAGAGCGGTCATGCACGCGCCAAAAGACAATCAGGGCGGCAATCGCGGCCACGGGAAGCTGAAAGGTTGGATCAAACTGGCCGCAGGCGTGGCCCTGGTCTGGGTGATGGCCTATGTAGTGCTGCCTTGGGGCCAGACCCTGCCGCACATCCGTCCGGTGATGGAGGCCATCGCGGACTCCAACGTGGATACCGGCACGTACTGGTATTCCCAGTGCGAGGACACCGCGGTGGCTCAAATGCATATCCGCAACACCCTGCGCAACCTGTAGCTCGGTCCGCGCGACAACTCCGACCGGACGGCCAAGCCGTCGGATAAACAAAAAAACGGCCCTGGAAAATCGATCTCGTTTTTCCAGGGCCGTTTCATTTTATCGTTGTAGAGGAGTCGAAATTGCTTTCCCGCTCACGACCCTGAACGATACTCCACCGGATTGATGTTCATCTTTCGGACGATTTTTTGAAGGGCCACCCGGCTCATGTCGGCCATTTTCGCGGCTTGGGAGACGTTGCCTCCGGCCTTGGAGAGGAGGTCGCCCACGTACTCGGCGGTAAAGGCGTTGACCGCCCTGGCCTTGGCCTCGGCGTAGGATTCGATCTCGCCGCTTCCCGCCGCGTTTTCCGCCGCGGGACGCGCGGGGTGGCGGCCGTCGACCATTTTCAGCACGGACAGGTTCAGCTTCTCGCCGGGGCAGAAAATAATCAGTCTGCGCACGAAGTTTTTCAATTCACGAGCATTGCCAGGCCAATCACGGTGCGACAGGTTCTCCAGGACATCCGAGGAGATTGTCTTAGGCGCGGTGTTCAGTTCGAGGGCGGACAGGCGGTTGAAGTGATGGACGAGCAGCGGGATGTCGTCGGTAATCTCCCTGAGGGGCGGGGTGCGGACGCTGACCACGTTCAAGCGGTAAAACAGGTCTTCCCGGAAGCTTTTGTCCCGGATCTTGTTCTCCAGGTCTTGATTGGTGGTGGACACGATCCGGACGTCCACTTTTTTGTTCCCGCTGCCGCCCAGCGGGCGGATTTCCTGTTCCTGTAAGGCGCGCAGGAGCTTGGTCTGAACCGAGACCGGGATGTCCGCGATTTCGTCCAGATGCAGGCTTGAGCCGTTGGCTTCGACGAAAAGGCCTTTGTGGTCCTTCAGGGCGCCGGTGAAGGCGCCTTTTTTATGACCGAACAGCTCGCTTTCCAGGAGGTGTTCCGGAATGGCCGGGCAGTTCACGGAGACCAGAACCTTTTCACCGCGCCGGCTCAAGGCGTGGATGGCCTTGGCCGCCAGTTCCTTGCCCGTGCCGGATTCGCCCCTGATTAACACGGGGTAGTCGGTCCCGGCCACGGAACGGATGGTCTCGTAGAGCTGGCGCATGGGCGGGCTTTGCCCCACGAATTCCTCCAGCACGGTCTTTTCGGAGATCTTTTGGCGCAGACTCTGGTTCTCCCGGATTAGGCCGCTGCGTTCAAGGGCTTTCTTGATCAGCCGCACCAGGTCCGGGATGTCGAAGGGTTTAGTGATGAAGTCGTAGGCCCCCATCTTAATGGACTGCACGGCGGTTTCGATGTTTCCGTAGGCCGTCATCATGATCACGGTAACCTTGGGGTCCGCGGCCTTGACTTGCTCCAGAAGCTCCAGGCCGTTCATCTCCGGCATCCTGACGTCCATCAGGATGAGGTCGAAGAGGGTCCCGGCAACCATGTCCAAAGCCTTCAAGGGGCTGGACGTGACCGTGATGTTCGTGTTTTCCAGCTCGTAGGGCAGTATCCGCCGCAGGCCGTCGAGCATGTCCCGCTCATCGTCCACGATGAGTACGTTGAATTGATGCATGGTCGTTCCTCTTATTCGTTCACGTGCACGCTCAATTGATCTCTCCATCCAGCGGAAGATCAATCCGGAACTCCGTCCATTCTCCGGGTTTGCTCAGGACACTGATCTCTCCGCCGTGTTCCCGGACAATGCCGTAGCTCACCGAGAGTCCCAGGCCGGTGCCTTCTCCGGTGTTCTTGGTGCTGAAAAAGGGATCGAAAATTTTATCCTGAATGTATTCCGGTATGCCGTGTCCGTTGTCCCGGATCACGAGGCGGACGGTTTTGCTGGCGGGAAAGTAATCGGTTTCCAAGGCGATACGGCCTTCGCGGCCATCGATGGCCTGATGGGCGTTCATCAGCAGATTCAGGACCACCTGCTTCATTTTATTCACGTCCATGCTCTGCGACGGCAGGTTCGGGTCCAACTTTCGCTCCACGACGACGCCTTGCTTCTTGAACTGCTCAGCAACCATTGCCAGGACGTCGTCCACAATCTGGTTGAAGGACGCCGATTGCTTTTTGGTCTCCGGGCTTCGGGCGAAGTGCAGCAGGTCGCTGACGATGCGCTTGCAGTTCAGGGTCTGCTTTTCGATGGTGCTCAGATCCTTGAGTCCCTGGGGGTAGTCCGCGAGCTGGCGCTTGAGCAACTCCACGTAGCACAGGATCACCCCCATGGGGTTGTTGATCTCGTGGGCCACGCCGGCTGCCAACTGGCCCATGGCCACCATTTTTTCAGTCTGCTGGATTTTCTGTTCCACATGCTTTTGGTCGGTGATCTCCTTGACGTAGCGGATGACGCTTTCCACTTCCCCCTGTTCGTCCGTGACCGGGTAGCAGTGGACCTGGAAAATGCCGCCCTGCGCCGGGCAATTGCTCTCATAGACCACCGCCGACTTGGTGCGCATCGCCGTTTTCAGGCCGCATTCCTTGCACGGGGTTTCCCCGCTACCGTGGATTTCGAAGCATTTTCGGCCAATGACCTCGTCCGTGTCCACGTTGTAGCGCTCGGTATAGGCCTTGTTGACCATCCGGATGCCGAAATCCCGGCCCATCAGCACTACCTGGTCAGTGATCCCGTCGAACACGGATTGGAGCAGCTCCTTGCTCTGAATCAGCTTTTCCATGTTTTGCAGGCTTTCCACGGCGATACCGATTTGGCGGCCGATGGACAGCAGCAGTTCCATCTGCTCCTGGGTGACAAACTTGCAGTCCACGCCGATGAAGGAGAGAACTCCGAGGATTTCGCCTCGGCAAAGCAGGGGAACGTTCAGGTTGCCGGCTGCTCCCCGGCGGTCGAAACAACTGGCCTGCCCGTTTGCGGCCTGGGCAATGGCGTCCACCAGGCGATTGGGCCGGGCCTCCAGAACCGTGGGGACGACGTGTTGCAGTGGAATGGCGGGCGGCAGGTCAGGGGCGTTCTCCTGGTATTGCAGCGACAATTGATGATGGGCCTTGTCGTAGAGGTAGATGCCGGAGCCCTGGGCCGGGAAGACCTGGAGGGTGCGTTGCTGGACCTGCGGCAGGATTTCGGACAGCGAGACCGCGGCCGTGGTCAGTTCGGCCAGGGCGTTCAGGGTCTGCAATTCCTGTTTTCTGGCCAGAACCTTTTCCTGGAGCATTTGCTCCGATTGTTGCAGGGCCGCGGTTCTGCGGGCCACCTTGTCTTCCAAGTCCTGAGCGTATTCTCTCAGTTCCTGGCGGGTCCTGCTCAGGTGTTCGGCCATGCTCACGGCGGCTACGGTCAATTCCTGGATCTCGTCCCGAGGGTCCATGGGATTGGGCTTGGGTAAAAACTCCTGAAGACTTTTCTCCTCAACTTCCCCCCGAAAAATGTTCAGTACTCCGTGCAGATTGTTGACCACGGCCCGGTTGAAGATGAAGGCCATGAGCAGAAAGAAGAGGGTTGCCCCCAAAAACAGGGAAAAGAAGACCGAGGCCGCCTGGTCCCGAATCTCGGCCAAGGCCTTGTGCACCGGAATGCCCACGGCCATCACCCCCGCCAGGTCCCCGGGCTGGTTCCAGAACCCGCGCTCCGTTCCGTACATGTCCAGCATGTCCCGTGGGGCGTGGACTGGATCGCCATGACAGCTCATGCAGGATTCCTCGAAGTAGACGGGCTTGAAGCGCATGAACTGCTTTTCGTTCTCGACGTTCAGGGTTCCCTGCCAGTTCTGAAGTTCCGGATTGATCTGGAACAGGTTGATCATCGAGAGTTCCAGGCTGTTGGCCTCGGACCTGGGATTGCGGGCGTTGCGAGCCACGCGCCGGTATTCGTAGTGGGGCAGAACCTGATTGAAATTGTCCATCACGGCCCGTCCGACGTACGAGGTGGACATGGCCTGGACCATGAAGAACTCCTCGCCGAACTCCTCGGACATCCGCGGCCGCAGCTCGTCGCGGACATACTTGCGGCTGGCCTCCACCGCGGCCATGACCATCATGGTCTTTTCATAGGCGTGTTTTTCCATCTGCGCCGTCTCACGCACATAGATCAGATAGGCCCCGGCGAAGCAGACCAGGAGCAGGCTCAAGCCCGTGGCCAGCAGGAACCTGGACCGGAATCCCAGGGATTTGTGAAAGAGGTGGCTTTTTCCTGACTGGCCGGTTTCACCGGTGGGGCTTTTGATAGGCATGGCGGATCTCTATGGGAGTCGAAAAGTGTTTGTTGGGAGGCAAGGATAGCATACGTTTCTCATGGCTGTATTGCAAACTATAGTTGTCAATGTGGTGCTAATAGGTGTTTCTAGTGGTAGGGTGATGAATAAAAGGCCCTTGTGAAGACTGTTTCTATGTGGTTGCTAATACCCTGAGATAACGTGCTAATTTTTGATTTCTTGGCAATGTGGATCGTTTGGCTCGGAGTTTGCTTTACTATGAGAAAAGATTCAATCGCCACGGTTACGCGGTTCACGTCAAGGCGGTTTGCACAGGGCTTTCCGGGATGGCGTGAGAGGGCCGCGTTGATGGTATCAACCCGCAACATTTAAGGAGGTTTTTCACATGGCGGAAAACCAAACGGACAATGTGGTTACCGAAACCAAAGTTCCTATGCTGACCCAGATGCACACCACCGAGGACTGGTGGGCTATCTGGCTGGCTGGCATCATCCTCATCCTGGCCATGATCGCGGCCATGGCCGCCCGGCCCAATGTCGAAAGCATGGCGGAATACCGGGCGACCATGGAAAATGAATCGGAAATGGCCGGGTTCCGGACCATCGCTTTCACCGAGGCCGAAGCTCGGTTGAATGCCGTCCGGGCACGCGACAGCGGATTTCTCAAGACCATCAATGACCTTATGGCTCGGCCTGGTCGATGGACCACCAATCCCCTGGATTCCCTTTACCGCAGTGATGCTGCCGCGGCGGAAATCCGGGCGGCCAACGCCCAGCGGTTGGAGCAGGCCACGGAGCGTCTGAACACGGCCCGGGCCAACGCCCAGGAGGCAGAAGACCTGGCCCGTGAGGCAAACTTTCAGAACACCCAGCTCAACCAGGAAGCCCGCGCCCTTCTTGGCGAATGGCGGGCGGCCCGGAGCAGCCATTCCAGTGCCCGTAGCGCGGCCAACACCCAGCCCTTCAACCGGATTCCCACCTTGCTGGGGCTGATGGTGGTCATGGCCTTGATTTTCTCCATTGGCGGCAAGTTCATGGGCCATAACCTGAAGCACTACTTCATCGGCTTTCCCATTGTCTTTGGTTTGGCCGTGCTCTCCTACGTCATCGCCAACCAGGAAACCGTCAGGGCCTATGGATTCTCCTACGTCTTGTGGGGCATCGTCCTGGGTATGCTCATCTCCAATACGGTCGGTACGCCGAAATTCCTGAAGAGCGCGGCCCAGACCGAATACTTCATCAAGACCGGCTTGGTCCTTTTGGGCGCGAGCATCCTGATCAACCTGATCATCATGGTCGGCCTGCCCGGCATCTTCGTCACCTGGGTGGTCACGCCCATCGTGCTCATCGGAACCTACTGGTTTGGGCAGAACGTGATCAAGATGGAATCCAAACAGTTGAACATCACGGTCTCCTCGGACATGAGTGTTTCCGGCGTGTCCGCGGCCATCGCCGCGGCCGCCGCATCCCGGGCCAAGAAGGAAGAATTGACCCTGGCCATTGGTATGTCCATGATCTTCGTGGTGGTCATGATCTTCGCCCTGCCGACCTTTGCCAACTGGGTGGGCATGCATCCGGTCTGGGCCGGGGCTTGGATCGGCGGTACGGTTGACAACACCGGTTCCGTGGTCGCCGCGGGCGAGTTGATCGGGCCGGAAGCCATGTACGTGGCCGCGACCATCAAGATGATCCAGAACGTGATGATCGGCGTAATGGCCTTTGGCGTGGCCGCCTACTGGTGCTTGAAGGTCGAGCCGGAGCGGGCCTGCGCCGCTGGGGCCGCCCCCATGAAGTTCACCGCCGCCGGCGCTTTGTCCGAAATCTGGTACCGGTTCCCCAAGTTCATCCTGGGCTTCATCGGTGCTTCGGTCTTCTTTTCCGCCTTGGGTGCGGGCATGGGCGAGGATTGGGCGCAAGCCATGATCCGCAACGGTATCCTGGCCTGGGCCAACGGATTCCGTGACTGGTTCTTCGCCATCGCCTTCGTGAGCATCGGTTTGAGCATCAGCTACCGCGAACTCAAGGAACCCCTGAAGGGCGGCAAGGCGCTGCTCCTGTACGTCTGCGGTCAGGGTTTCAACCTGATGCTGACCGCCTTCGTGGCCTACATCATGTTCATGGTCCTGTTCCGCGACGTCACCGACAGGCTGATGGGCATGGGCCTGTAGTCGTCTGATCAGCATGGAGCAGGGACCATTGCCCTCCAACAACCAACAGGCCGGGGACGGGAAACCGTCCCCGGCTTCCCCTTTACGCCGCTTGCTGCGCCTCGGGCTGGGCGTCGCCTTGATTGTCGGCTTTATCGCCATGCTGAACAACTTGGAGCGGCTCATCGGCAAAAGCGAGACGTTGGAGACGTTGCGCGAACGGGACATCTACGTCGGAGCCTGGTATTGGGACACCATCCAAGAAGTCTCCGAAGCCATGAGCTTCATTCGCGGAGCCTTGGGCAAAGGCGACAAAAAGGAAGATTGAGCCAAAACGCTTTAGGCTTAGTCATAGCGTATGCGCGGTCAAGTCTTTTCGAGTGGCCGGAATCCGGTTACAGGCGGCTTGCGGATAAAGGCAACCTTCCCAATCCCCTCCAAACGGAGCATCATCCGTGCCCGCTGATTCCGAATCCAAACTTCTCAAGGCTCAACTCAAGGCGATTCTGGCCGAGGAACGGGAGTTCGCTTCCAGGGTGGTCTATTACCGCCGCGCCGATACCCAGTCGCCGTGGTGGCAAAACTTCATCCCCTTCAAATTTCTGGTCGAGCACTTCGGTCGCAAAAAGGAAACAACGCAGTTCAGCCAAAAACATCTGCGCTTCAAGGAAACGGCCTTGCGAGCGGCGGAGGAAGCCGTCCGGTCCGGGAACGCGGAGCGCGCCCGCCGGGAAATGAAGGGTGAACTACGGGAATTCTGGATGCGCGAGCAGAAGCTGGAGTCTCGGGAAGTCTATGAAAACCTGTCCGCCATGATGGATCTGCTCATGGATCACTACCTTGGGCTGCTGCAAACCAGGGAGCGGGAATACCTGCTGATGGTCCGCGGGGCCTACCAGAACCGCGCAGCATACCAGGAGTACCTGACCCGCATGGAGCATGTGGAGCACGCCGTTGACCAAGGCGTGGTGGAGACCCTGGGGAAGATCTGGCCGGACCCGTACATCCAGAGCAAACAGAAAGCGATCCGGGACGTCCGCAAGCGGGCACTGGATGACGCTTTCTGAGAAGGCTTTCTAAAACTGCTCCAAAAATGTGGCAATGGTGCTTTTAGGCAATGCCCGGCCATATTGAGCAGTTACGGTTTTCTCCCAAAAAAACGAAAAACCGCGCTCCACATTGGAACACGGTCATCCTCGTCTTTATATTTCCGCCTTCTGCTTTCTGACTCCTGAATTCCTTTTTTTCAAACTGCCTCCCCCTGAAAGAAAAACCGCATCTCCTCCTCCCGCATCTCCGCCATCCGTTTCTCGATCCGACTCATGACCGCCCCGGACTCTTCCGAGGTGTGGAAGTTCTCTCGCAAGTGGCGGTTGGTCTCGTCTTCGGCCTCGGCCAGTTTGTTCAGGTAATACCGATACGCGCCGGAAGACCCGTATGCGCCCCGGACCAAATCCTCCAGAGCGTCTCCCGATTGTTCGAGCAGGGTTCGATAGTGCTTTTCCATGAGCTTCAGGATGGCAATCTGCTTGACGGCCAACGTTCGCTCCGTTTCGGACTCCAGTGGAACCTGCGGGAAATACTCAGCTGCGCTGTAGTCCTGGATTTCTCCGGTTTCGATGTCTTGAAGAGCCTTGTCCAAAGCCTTTGTTTTCGTGCCCAGAATATTGCTCGCGAAGGTATGGATACCCGTCTTGTATTGGGTCATTTTCATCATGTGGTGCACGAAGAGCACCGGCAACAAGATCATCCAGACCGAAACCTCGGGCTTTTTGACCACGTCCTTGGCCAAGCGGTAGGCGAATTGCCGCTCATGGGCGAGGATGATGTCGTACTTTTCCCGTAAACTTAGTGACAAGTGGGACTCCTTGAGGGAAGTTGTGGTGGATTGCCGAGCCTGTTAGACAAAAACAAAGGGATTCAATTAGTCTTTTTCGGCCCGAAAGGCAAAAATGGGATGAATGAGGGAGGAAACGTCATGGGTGAGACAGAGCGGGATTCCCTGCCCCAAAAGCTCCGCCAATGGTGGGAATACAAGGTGTTGCTGAACCCCAAGGACTGGATGCAGATCGAGGTCACGTCCAAGTGCAACGCGGCCTGTGCATACTGCCCACGAACCGTTTACCGCGAGCATTGGCACGACCGCTTCATGTCCCTGGACACGTTCCGTCGTCTGCTTCCGACCCTGCGCAAGACCAAGTTGGCCTATCTCCAAGGCTGGGGTGAACCGTTTCTGCACCCGGAATTTCCAACCATGGTCCGGCTGGCCAAGGAGGCCGGATGCACCGTGGGCGTGACCACCAACGGCATGCTTTTGAACGAGCAGCGCCTGGCTCAAGTCATGGACGCGGGCCTGGACATTCTGGCTTTTTCCCTGACCGGCACGACCCCGGAACGCAACGATCCGGCCCGGGCCGGAGCGCCGTTGGTCAAGGTGCTGGAAAAGATGACGATGGTCCAGCGGGTCAAACGGGAACGGGACAGCGTCAAGCCCGTGGTACACATCGCCTACATGCTGCTGCGCTCCGGCCTGGACGATCTGGAAGGGTTGCCCCGGCTGATGGCCGACCACGGGGTGGAGCAGGCCGTGGTCAGCGTGCTGGATTTCGAGCCGGGCGTGGAATTATCCGAGGAAGTGCTCGCGCCCAAGGACGACCAGGAACTGCATGCCCTGGAAGAGCGCTTCACCCGGCTGCGCGAGGCGGCCGTGAACCTGGGCGTGACCATCCACACGCCCAGTTTCGCCCCCAGGGGCAAGGACGATCCGGTCTGCGCCGAAAACGTCCAGCGAACTCTGTTTGTCTCCGCGGACGGCGAAATCTCCCCCTGCGTCTACGCCAACGTCCCCGTGGACCAGGCTGAATACGCCCGCCAGGGCCAACCCGCGCCGTACAGCCGGGTCACCTTCGGCAACGTCAACGACGAACTGCTGCCCGTGCTCTGGCGAAGCAAACCCTACGAGCAGTTCCGCGAAGGTCTGGAAAATAACAGACCCGCGGCGATTTGCCGGAATTGTCCGAAGCGGAAGAGGTGAGTTTTTTCAAGAATTTCAGCAGAGACTGGTTGAGTTGAAGAATTACGTCCATGGACACCTCCCCTTGCGATATGATTGCATTCCTAAAAATATAGGTATTTTTTGGAATGCAATCCATGATTCATGGAAAGGTGATGGGGATGAGCTTTTCATTAAGCCGTAATGGTCATCCAGGTTTCATGCTTCCTTCTCTGCTCGCTGATCCGCTCTTTGCCGTCCAAGCCTAAACGTCCAGCAGCATCTCCAGGTCATTGCGGGTGATATTCTTCCAGACGTCCTGGCCGGGGATGATGGATTCGGCCACGTTGCGTTTCTGATCCTGAAGTTTGAGGATCTTTTCCTCCACCGTGTTCTCGCAGATCATCTTGTAGGCGAAGACCTGCTTGGTTTGGCCGATGCGGTGGGTGCGGTCGATGGCCTGGCTTTCCACGGCCGGGTTCCACCACGGGTCGTAGTGGATGACGTAATCAGCCGCGGTCAGGTTCAGGCCCGTGCCGCCGGCCTTGAGGGATATCAGGAACAGGCGGATGGATTCGTCGTTGTTGAACTTGTCCACCTGTTCGAAACGGTCCTTGCTGGAGCCGTCCAGATAGGTAAACGGAATGTCCGTGGTTTGCAGCCAGCCTCGGATGATGTGCAGCATCTGTACGAACTGGGAGAAGACCAGCACCTTGTGGCCGTCCTCTATGATGCCCGTGGTCAGATCCTTGAAGGCCTCGAACTTGCCGGAGCTGATGTTCGTGCTCACCCCGGGCATGTCCAGGCGCAGCAGCCGCGGATGGCAGCAGATCTGGCGCAGCTTGAGCAGGGCGTCCAGGATGGACATCTGGCTCTTGGCCATGCCCTGTTCGTCGATGTTCTTGAGCACTTGATCCTTGAGCTTCCTGGCCACGGCCGAGTACAGTTCCATTTGCTCGTCTTCCAGGGCGCAGTAGTAGACGTTCTCCACCTTGGGCGGCAGATCCTTGGCCACATCGGCCTTCTTGCGGCGCAGGATGAACGGTTTGACCCGCATTCTGAGCTGTTCCAGTGACTCTTCGTCCCCGTCCTTGATCGGCCGGACGAACCCGCTGTGAAAGGCGTGCTGGGATCCGAGAAATCCGGGCATCAGGAATTCGAACAGGGACCACAGTTCCAGCAAGTTGTTTTCGATGGGCGTGCCCGAGAGGCACAGCCGGAATTTGGCGTTGATCCGGCGCACCGACCGGGCGGTGATGGTGTTCGGGTTCTTGATGTTCTGGGCTTCGTCCAGGATGACGCTATTGAATTCGTGCTTCATCAGCTCGTCCATGTCCCGGCGCAGCAGGGCGTAGGTGGTGATGACCAGGTCGGATTCCGGGATCCGTTTGAATAACGGTTCCCGGTTGATGCCGTAGATCAGCAGCCGACTGAGGTTGGGCAGGAATTTTTGGGCCTCCCGGTCCCAGTTGGGCAGCACGGAAGTGGGCACGACGATCAGGTTAGGGCCGTCGTGCTTATTGGATATCATGTGCTGGATGAAGGCCAGAGTCTGCACGGTCTTGCCCAGCCCCATTTCGTCGGCCAGGATTCCGCCGAAGCCGTACTTGCGTAGAAAGTTCAGGTAGCTCAACCCTTGGAGCTGGTAGGGCCGCAGGTCGGCCTGCAGCTCCTTGGGGGCCTCGATCTGTTCCACGGATTCGAAATCGTGGATCTTCAGACGCAAATCCTGCCAGAAATCGTCCGTGGATGCGCCCGGAAGGTCTTCCAGGATTTTGTCCAGGATCGGGGCCTCGAACTGCTTGAATTTGCGTTTGAGCGGCTTGTCCGGATCGATGCCCAGGGTTTCCAGGCGGTGGCCCAGGGTCTTCAGCCAGGACTCGGGCAGGCGGGTGTAGGAGCCGTCCTTGAGCTGGACATAGCGTTTGCCCTGGGTCCAGGCCTTCCATATCTTTTCGATGGGCACCCGTTCGCCGTCGTAATCCACGGAGATATCCAGGTTGAACCACTTGTCCTCGGCCTTGTCGTCCTGGGTTTCCAGAATGGCGACCACCTCGGGATCGGCCAGCCGGACCTTGTAGCGGCTCAGGCTCTGCTCCCCGAACATCCGGTATTCCTGGACCATTCCCGGATAGGCGTCCAGAAGAAACGTGATGGCCTCCTCCGGCTCCAGAAACCAGATATCCGGACTGCGGGCCTGGAAATTCATGGAGGTCAGCTTGCTGATCAGCGCGGCTTCCTTTTCCTGGTCCCGGCGCATGAGGTAGGCCTTGCCTCCGTGTTGGTAGCTTCCAGTCTGCAGATCCTGGTTCGGGGCATCCAGGGTGATTTCACCGTGCTCCGTCATGTAGGTGTTCTGGATTTGCAAGGTCAGGAAGCTGCCTTCTTCATCCAGGAAAAGCTTCGGATCGTGGGTGGCCGGGACAAAAATCGGCTGCATCCGTTCCAAAAAGTCTTCCTGCCCGATGAGGTCCGAGGAGGGGATCTTGGTCCAGACCCGGTCCAGGAATTCGGCGATATCCCCATGCGGGACGATGGGCTGCTCTTCCACGAGATCCTGAACCAGTCGCGGGTCCAGACCGGTCTGGACGGGCAAAAACTGTTGCCTCCAGCAGACCCAGAGGGGAAACTGGCCGTAAAAGTAGAGCTCCTGACCGGTGATGGAAAACGGGATTTTTCCTTCCCGGCCCAGTAGCAGGTCGAAGTTCAGGCCGTCCTCGGAAAGATGGGGACGGACTTGCAGGCGCAGAGTCTTGCTTTCCACGCGCACCGGCTGGTCCGTGTCCTCCCAGCGCAGGTAGTATTCGTTTTTAATCCCCCAGAGAAACCAGGTCAGCAGGCCTTGGGGAATGTCCACCCGATGGCCGAAGTATTCCAGATGCTGTCCGATGCGTTCCACGATTTGAGGCAGTTCCGGAGACAGTTCGGACCATTCCGGGTTGCGGATCAGCTGCTCCAGGGTGACCGGGACAGTGACCTGGGAGATGCCGGACTTGTTTTGTCTGGCTCGGAAAAATGCCACCTGCAAGCGCTTGGGCTCGGGATAGAAGCGCATGATGAAGTACTGCTTGCCTGGTTCCGGCTCCACCTCCATGGCGAAAAACTGGCGAAAGGTCTTGCGCCACTCGGTCCGGGGTTTGGGCATGTCCTCTTGATTGTCGCTTTGCAAAGAGGCTACAAGATGCAGGGCCGTGGCGGCCACATGCCGACAAACCCCGGAGAACGAGTCCGGGCAGTTGCAGAAAAAACTGGCGTTGGGGTCCTTGAGGTTTATGCCCAGTTCCGCGTTGTAGACCTGGAAGTCGTCCGTCTGAAACTGACCGGAGACGTCCCAGTGGTCGTCGAATTTTTTCAAGGAGACCTTATAATCTCCTTCCGCCGCGATCAGCGCTTGCGCGCCGGAGGCGATGTATTCCGGAACGTTTTCCTGGATAAACCGTTTCGCGGCCGAGAGCACTTCGGCTTCTTCACCTTTAACCATGTGTGATCCAAGCTCCTTCTTCGTGGTCGTACTTGAATAATAATCGATATCAACGTCGTTTGCACGGCGATCTGGTCAGGGTTGGTCCATTTAATCAAAATGAGGGAATGTCGCAAGGGCGGCGAAAGAATTGCCTCTCAACGTCCATGAGATACGGCGTCGCGACGCCGAAAGAGCGGGAGGCCGCTCGGTTATTTTAACGAATCATCCATCCGGGACGACCCAGTACGACATACTGCATCGTTTTCCGTAACAGGCAAGCCATAATGATCCGTATCCACGAAATTCTGGACAAGGTCTCCGGATACATGTCTCCGGAGGACATGAACCTGATTCAGAAAGCCTATGTCTTTTCCGCCGCGGCCCATGCCGGGCAGACCAGGCTCTCCGGCGAGCCATACCTTTTTCATCCCCTTGAAGTGGCCAATTCCCTGGCCGAGATGAAGCTGGACAAGGCGTCCATCGCCGCGGGCCTGCTCCACGATACCGTGGAGGACACCAAGGTCACCATCAAGGAGGTCGCCGCGGAATTCGGCAACGACGTGGCCAAGATCGTCGCCGGGACCACCAAGATCAGCAAGATGAGCTTTCACTCCAAGGAGGAGGCCCAGGCCGAGAACATCCGGAAGATGATCCTGGCCATGGCCGACGACATCCGGGTGCTGATGGTCAAGCTGGCGGACCGCCTGCACAACATGCGCACCTTGGAGTTTCAGAAAAACATCAAGCAGCGCCTGATTGCCAAGGAGACGTTGGATATTTACGCCCCGCTGGCCAACCGGCTCGGGCTGTATCGGGTCAAGGTCCAGTTGGAGGATTTGAGCCTGCGCTATCTGAAGCCGGACATATATCAACAAATAGCCAGCGGCGTCCAGCAACATCAAAGCGTCGGTCAGGAGTACATCGGCAAGGTCATCGCCATGATCGACGAGTTGCTTACGGCCAACAAGATTTCCGGGCGGGTCAGGGGGCGGATCAAGCACATCTACAGCATCTATCATAAAATGCTGCAACAAGGCCTGAACCTGGACCAAGTGTACGACCTGATCGCGTTTCGGACCATCGTCGGCTCCATCAAGGACTGCTACGCCGCGCTGGGGCTGGTCCATTCCTTGTGGAAGCCCGTGCCTGGGCGGTTCAAGGACTACATCTCCATGCCCAAGAAGAATATGTACCAGAGTCTGCACACCACGGTGTTCGGGCCGGATGGAGAGCGTATCGAGATTCAGATCCGCACCGAGGACATGAACCGGCTGGCCGAATACGGGGTTGCAGCCCATTGGCAGTACAAGGAGGGGGCGAAAGGCAAGGACAAGGACGCGGACCGCTTTTCCTGGCTGCGTCAAATCCTGGATTGGCAGCAGGACCTGGAAAACCCTCGCGAGTTCATGGCCTCCTTGCGCATCGATCTGTTCCAGGACGAGGTCTACGTGTTCACGCCCCGGGGCGACGTTAAGGAGCTTCCGGAAGGCGCGACACCGGTGGATTTCGCCTATCTGGTGCATACCGAGGTAGGAAATCATTGTACCGGGGCTCGAGTCAACGGACGGCTGGTCCCGCTGTCTTCCCCGCTGCATAACGGCGACACCGTGGAGATTATCACCGACTCCGGCCGTCATCCCAGCAAGGACTGGCTGAAATTCGTCAAGACCGCCAAGGCCAAGGCCCGGATTAAGCATTGGGTGCGCACCGAGGAGCGGGATCGCAGCATCGCCTTTGCCCGCGAGATACTGGAGAAGGAAGGCCGCAAGGTCGGCGTGAACATGGCCAAGGCCATGAAGGACGGCCGGTTCGACAAGGTCGTGGAGGAGCTGTCCTTCAAGACTCCGGAAGACCTCTTGACGGCGGTGGGCTATGCCCGGCTCACCCCCAGACAGGTGCTCAACCGGATGCTGCCCGCGGAGCAGAAAACGGCCGAAGCTGATGAGCGTCCCGCCCCGCGGGCGGAACCGGCCAAGTCGACCAAGTCCAGAGGCATCAGCATCAAGGGCGTGGACGACATCCTGGTCCAGTTCGCCAAGTGCTGTAACCCGTTGCCCGGCGACCCCATCGTGGGCTTCATCAGTCGGGGCCGGGGAGCCATCGTGCATACGGTGGACTGTCCCAACGTGGGCCACCTGGAACCGGAACGGATGCTGGACGTGTACTGGGAAGGTGACCAGAGCAAGCCGTTTCCGGCCAAGATCCGGATCATCTGCAAGAACATTCCCGGCGTGCTGGGCGAGATCAGCACGCTCATGGCCGGAGAGGGCGTAAATATCGACTCCGGCTCCTTCCATTCCAGGCCGGACGGCAAGACGGAAATGCTGTTTCAGGTCGAAGTGCGTGATTCAGCGCAACTTTACGGGGTTATCGAGACGATCAGCAAGCTGGATTCCGTGGTCGAGGTGATTCGGCTCACGGAGAAATAAAGTAACTACTCAGCACACGTTGTGTGCTCTTCCTGCGGCCATCGAAGTCGGGGTCGGGATCGGAATCGGAACAGGAAAAAAAATGAACGCATCCCAGCGTTTTCGATCCCGATCCCGATTCCGACCCCGGCAACAGATTTACTCAGTGCTGAGTAGTTACAAAAAATGAATATTCTCGAACGATCATCCTTCCAATTGATGGACGGCCACCCGCCCCTTCGGCAGGCTTTCTTGGGCGATGTCCACCAAGTGTCCGTGATGCGTGAAGAAGATCACCTGGGTGGACGCGGCGAGGTCTGAGAGGAGGTTGAGGGTGGCGGCGCAGCGCTGGTCGTCGAAGTTGACCAGGATGTCGTCGGCGATCAAGGGCAGGGGCGGATTGGTTTGCAGGTAGCGGGTCAGGGCGCCCAAACGCAGGGCCAGAAAAAGCTGGTCCCGCGTGCCTTCGCTGAGTTGGATCATTTCCAGAAGTTGCTCTTCGCCGGAACCCGAAGCGCGGGCGGCCTTGACCACCGGCTCTCCCTTTTCATCGTAGTCGGCCAGCAGACCGCTGAACGACCCCAGGGTCATGTTCCGGAAAAAACGGGCCGCGGCTTCCAGCACCGGCCCCTGGTTGGCCTCCCGGTAGCGTTCGATTTCCGTGGACAGCACCCGTGAGGCCAGACGCAGTCGGACGTACTCCTGAACATCGCCTTGAAGCCGGGCCTTTACGTAACACATCTGCTGATGCACGTCCGCGGCCTGAGAGGAGCCGTCCAGTCCGCGCAATTCCGCGCCGACCCGACCGATCTCGGCCAGACATGCATCCCGCCGGGCGCCGAGCTCCTCTTTGCGGGTTCGGATGCCTTCCAGTTCCGCGCTCAGTTCGTCGAACCCGTGCTCTCGGGCCGCTGTGATGAACTCGTCCAGCGGGTCGCCTCCGGCCAATTCCGACAACCGCTCCTCGATTTTTCGCTCCTCGTCGATCATCCGGGCCTTGGTTCGAGAGGCGCTTTCCCGGGCTTGCAGGTCTTGGGGCGAAGTAATGCCGGCCTCGGCGCAGAGCGCGTCGAGTTCTTGTTCGCTCTCCTGGATGGTCCTGGTGGTGTCGTGCAGTTCCTGCTCCAGGCGGCGTTCCTCGTCCCGCAAGGCCTTTTGACGGCGGGCCCGATCCTGCTCTTGTTCCAGCCGCGCATGCAACAGGCCGATGATTTCCAGGGCCGACGGCTGATCGTCATCGGGCGAAGCCGTGGCGAAACTCTCGTCGCCAGCGAGGAAAGACAAGGGCGAGAGGGGCGCGACATGGCGCAGGGCCTGGACCTGTTCCGCGAACAGGCGGTGGTCGTCGCGGATATTTTGGATGCGTTGACGGATGTCCGCGAGCCGGATTTGGGCCTGGGCGATTTCCTCCAAGGTCAGGGTCAGGGCCGTCGCCGCTTCCGGATCAATCTCCTCCGGCAGTCCGGCGGCGCGAATTGTTTTCGCCCATTGCGCCGTCCACGCCTCCATGGCCAGGACCGCTTTTTCCCGGCGGCGGGCCGCCGTATCCAAGGAGCCGTTCAGCTCCTGGAGGCGATCCTCCATCTCAGCGCGGTCAGTGATCTGTTTTTGCAGGTCTTTCAGCATGTGTCGCGCCTTGGACAGGACGGCGGCGTAGTCCGTTTCGTCCGGAGTCGGATGGCCGAGGTGTTGGAGAGCGTGGACCAGTCTGGCGGTCACGGAGTGCATTTCCGCCTCCATGGCGGCATGGGCGGCCCGGCGTTCTCCAAGTTCCTCAAGCTGTCGGCGCAAACCGAGGACCTTGGCCGACCAGGCCTGCATCTCCCGTGGAGAGAGCGGGGCGATGTTCAGGGGACGCCACAGGTCGACCCATTGATCCTGAAGCTGCGCCAGGTTTTTCCGGAAATCTTCCAGGCGTTCGGCATTGGCGCGCAGTTCCTCGTCCAACCGGGTGGTCTCCCGGCGTAGTTCCATGGATTGAGCCACGCCGGAGGCGTTGGCGTACAGTTTGTCCGCCAGGTCGTCGGCCATGTCCATGGTGGTTTCAAAACCTTGGGCCAGCGAGGTCGCGGAGGGGATCTTGTCCAGGAAGGCGGCTTCCCTGTCCGGATCAACGACGCCCTGAAGCCAGGCGTTTTGGATCAGCTCCCAGCCAAAATCGCGCGTCGTCCTGGCCTGGGCCAGGGCCGCGGGGTCCGGCAGTTCTCCGTGCAGTTCCAGGCGCTCCAGCGCGGATGCTTTTTCCCGGCGGGTCTTTTCCCGGCGGGAGCGGTCCTGTTGAAAAGTTTCGATCCGTTCACGCAGGGATTGGAACTGGTCCGCGAAGCGCTCCAAGGTTTCCGGCATGGGCAGGGCCAAATGTTCCAGATCGGCCAAAGAGCCTTGCCACGGTCCCAGGGACTTCGCTTCCTGGTCCACGCGGCGGGCCAGCTTTTCGACCTCGGACCTGGCTTCGCGCAGACGTTTGGTCGGGTTGCCCACTTCCGCGGCCCGATCCAGGGCCGCTTCCAGGGTGAAAAGGTCGGGTCGGGGCGGCAGGTTTTCCAACCGCTGCCGCAGGTCGACCACCGCGGCCTGGGCGTCCTGCTCAATCCGGAACGTGGAGGCCATGTTCGCCCGCAAGGCCCCGTGCTCCCGGCCCAGAGCATCCATCCGAACCTTCAGTTGTTTGGAAATCGGGGCCGTCCGTTCCCCACTCGCCGCCTCCGGTCCCAGGGAGCGAATTTTTTCCTGGGTCTGGGCGTGCAGGACGGCATGGTCGGCTTCCAGTTGGCGGGCCTCTTTCAAGGCTTTGCGCAGGGCCGTGGTTTCGCCGTACAGTCGCCGTACGTCCCCGGCCGCGTCCAGAAGTTCCCGGTTGACGTTCCGTTCTCCCAAATCTCGTCGCGCTTGCTGGAGACGAAAGTCCAGGGCGTCCCCGTCATGGCGGGCCTTGGCCAGGGTTTGCTGGACCCGGGTTCGGCGCTCGGTGAAGTCCTCGGCCAGCAGAGGCACGTCCGCGATCTCTCCCAGACGGCGGATCAGGGCTTCACGGGGATCAATATGGCGCAGGGCCTCCCGGTATCGTTCCAGACGAGCTTTGGTCGTGTCCAGGCCAAAGAGTTCGGCTTGCAGTTCCCGCTGCTCGGCCTGGAGCTTTTTGAACTCGCTCTGGAGTTTTTTCCACTGGGCCGGACGGACGGAGAGTTCGCGGAGGCGCTTGGTCAACGTGGACAGTTCTCCGACCTGTTGATGAATGGCCGAGGTCGGGGCGCGGGGCCGAAACAGCTTGTCGCGGCGAGCTTCCAGTTCGGCCAGGATTCCGCGCAGGTCGGCGATGCCCGAGGCCGCGGCGAACAGGGCCTGGCCCAGGTTGCCCTCGGCCCGCAGCAGACCTTCGGCGCCGTGACGCAGTTTGTCCTGATCCAGCCCGAACATCCGGTCGAACATGTCTTGGGAGACCCCGCCCAGGAGCCGGGTCAGCCGGGATTGATCCACCGCCTGCCCCGCGGCGTCCAGCAGGTCGTTCTTGCGGCGTTTGAAGCGTGTCAGGTCCAGAATTTCGCCGTTGTCCAGCCGCAGGGTCGCGCCCACGCACAGGTTTTTGTTCGGATGCAGATGCGCGTCCGGACTCTGATGCGGAAAACCGAACAGCAGGCAGGTGATGGCTCGCAGGATGGTGCTCTTGCCCGCCTCGTTGGGACCATGGACCAGGTGCAGTCGGTGCTCCGGCCCGCCGAAGCGCAGTTCCTTGTCAGTGAACCCGCCAAAAGCCTTCAGTTTCAAGGTTTCAATGCGCATGGGGAACATCCGGTCGGGATGGGGAGGCGGAAATCGTCGTGAGCATGGGCAGGAGCAGATCCCGGGCATCCCGGATCAGGGCCGCGCGGATCCGAGGGTCGTCCAGATCTGGCGCCTCCACGTCCGTGGTGACGAGTTTGGCCGTCAGATCGCGCAGATCGGCTTTGAAGTCGTCCAGCCCGGCGGGGTCCTCTTCCAGGTCTTTCAGGGCTTGAAGCAGGGCGGCTTGAGGGGTGTCGCCCTCGGCGATGTCCTCGATGTTCACGTCCGGAGTCGTGTCCAAAATCACCTTTTCAACCCAGACTCCGCGGCGGGAAACGTCGGTGGCGGTCAGTCGGATCTGGGCGACGAGTCGGTCCGGGTCGCGTACGGCCTGGGCGTGCAGCGGGGTTTGGCCATAAAGGCGCAACCGGACGGCGGTCATGCGGTCGTCCTGTCGGGCCGCGAGCGCGTCGCGCAGCCCGCTGGTCACGGCCAGGCGGAGGTCGTCCAGATCGCGGGCCCCGGTCAGGTCCAAGTCCAGAAGCATCCAGCGCAGCACGTCCAGGATCACTCGTTCGGTCTGGACCGTGCCGTCCGGATGGACGTCCACCCGGACGCAGCCCTTGGCTCCGGCTTCCCGAATGTGCCGACCCTGGATGCAGCCGCTGTAGACCACATGCGGATCGCGGTGGACGATCTCGTGGTCGTGGACGTGGCCCAGGGCCCAATACTGGTAGCCCTTGGCCGTCAGGTCGTTCAGTGAGCAGGGGGCGTACCTGGCGTGACCGGCTCGTCCGGTCATGGCCGTGTGCAAGAGCCCGATATTGAACAGGTCGGGCAAGGGGGCGGGGTAGGTCGCGGCGAGGTTGTCCAGGATTTCCCGTCCGGCGTAGGAGCGGCCGTGCACGGCCACGGGCAGGTCCGGAGAACGCCAGGTGTCGGCTTTGGTCGAGGACAGAACGTGGACGTTTTCGGGCAGGCGCAAGGAGGCCGTCATGGGGTTGTCCGCGTCGTGATTGCCCCGGATCATGATCACCTGAATGCCGTGCCCTCCCAGCCGGGACATCTGCTCGGCGAAATGGAGCAGGGTCTGGTAGTCCGGGCAATCGGCGTCGTACACGTCTCCGGCCAGGACGACCAAAGGAACGGCGTTGTCCACGGCGTAGTCCACCAGATTGGCAAGGGCCTGACGGGTCGCTCCCCGGATTTCGTCCACGGGCGCGCCTTCATACCTGGACAACCCATGCAATGGGCTGTCCAGATGGATGTCGGCAACGTGGAGGAAGGAAAACATGATGGATGGTTATGGGAAAGCAGCTCGGACAGCGTCTCTGGAGCGGAAAAAAGTTACCCTTTGACGCTGGGATCCGTCTTGGCTCTGGCCCACCAGGTGAGCAGGCCCAGGGTGAAGAAAGCGCCGGGAGGCATGATCATGATGGTCCAGGAGTGCCACCAGAAATCCCTGGCCGGGAGGGGGAAGCCGAGGATGGTTCCGAAGCCCAGGGGTTCACGGATCAGGGCGATGGCGATGAGCACGAAGGAGTAGCCCAGGCCGGTGGCCAGGCCGTCCAGGAGCGAAGGCCAGGGGCGGTTCTGGCTGGCAAAGGCCTCGGCCCGGCCCATGATGATGCAGTTGGTGATGATCAGACCCACGTAGGGGCCGATGAAGCGATGAATGTCCGGGGCTCCGGCCCGGATCATGATGTCCACCATCATCACGAAGCTGGCGATGATCAGCACCTGGACCATCATCCGGATGCGCTTGGGAATGTAGTTACGCAGGATGGAGACGGTCAGGTTGGACATGGCCGTGGTGAAGATCACCCCGGCGCACATCAGCAGGGTGTTGGTCAGCAGGTTGGTCACGGCCAGGGCCGAGCAGATGCCCAGGACTTGGCGATAGACCGGATTTTCCGACCAGATGCCTTTCTCGAAAATGGTTTTGGATGTCTCGGCCATGGCTTAGCCCTCGGAGTCGTCGGCGTGCAAGGCGTCCTGCGAGGCTTCCAGGTAGGCCTCTCGAAAACGGTGCAATTCGTTGTTCAGCATGTCCATCAGCGCCTGGGAAGTTCCCGTGGCCCCGGTGATGGCGTCGACACGGTTTGCGGCGTTGGGGTCCAGGGCCTGGCCGATGATCACCCGCCGGTCCCGAGGGCGGTCCCATGCGATGCTCAAGCCCTGAAACTGATCCAAAAACCAGTCCTCCTCGATCCGTCCTCCCAGTCCAGGCGTTTCCGCGTGCTGGAGAAAACGGATGTTGCGCACGGTGGTCAGATCCGGGCTGAGCACGATAATGCCGCGAATCAGATCCCAGACCCCCTGACCCTGGAAGATGAAGCCCACGTCCGCTTGGTCCTCGGCGTCCGTTATCCGCTCGAAGACCGTCCAGGTGCGCTGATCCGCGGGCAAGGTCTTTTCCCGAATATGTTCCCGGACAGCCGCTGCATAGGCTTCCGCGTCCCGTCCCTCGACGTTCAGGTCAAAGGCCTGGACGATGGTCCGGTTGCGGTGGAGCTGTTCGTTGCGGGCCAGCATGTCCTTGGTGCCGTGATGAATTAGGGACACTCCCGTGCCGAAAAAGACGCTGATGGCCAGCATGAACCCGAGAACATAGGGCAGGGAGTCTTTTTTCATGCCTTTCCCCCTCCTGGCGCGACTTTCGGCTTGGGTGCGGAAGTCGAGAAGCGCTTGATCCACAGATCCAGCGACGGCGCGATCATGTTCCCCAAAAGGATGGAAAAGGCCACGGCCCCGTAAAATATGCCGTAGGAGCGGAAAAAGACGATCATCATCCCGATGAACAGGCCGTAGATCCACTGCGACTTGGGCAGCTTCGGGGCGCTGACCGGCTCGGTGACCATGAACACGGCGGCGTAGAGCAGTGCCCCGGAGAACAGCGTGAAATGCAGGGGAGGTACGTCCTCCACGCCCAGACCGTAGCGGAGGAAAAGGCACAACGCGCTCGCGCCAAGGATCGGCGGAAGCATCAATCGCCACTGGGCCGTCCTGGTGTACAGCAGATAGGCCGCGCCGAGCAAAATGGCCGCGGCGCTGGCCTCGCCCATGGAGCCGGCCCCCAGGAGCAGGGTCTGCTCCCCGGCCTCGAAGAATCCGCCGATGGTGCCGGTGAACAGATCCAGGAAACCGACCTCGTAATCAAAGCTCTTGCTCGCGACCATGGGCGTGGCCGAGGTCATGGCGTCCACGACGTCTTGTCCGCTTTGGCGCAGATACTCCGGCAACTCACCCGCCGCGGCCATGCTCCAGTGAACGAATCCACCGGGAAAATCCCGAAATACGGGAACGAACTGGTTGGTCATCTGCAGGGGGAAGCTCAGCCAGACAAAGGCCCGGCCGACAATGGCCGGATTGAAGACGTTCTTGCCGAAACCGCCGAACAACTCCTTGCCGAACAGGATGCCCACGACAATGCCCACGGCCGTGATCCAGAACGGGATGCTCGGCGGCAGGGACAGGGCGTACAGCGCCCCGGTGACGAAACAGGCCTGGGTGACCTTGCCGCCCCGGCGCGAGGCCATGAACCACTCAGTGAGAAAGGCGAAAAGCATGGACACGGCCAACACGGCCAGCACGCGCAGACCGAACAAATAGGTCGCGGTCACGATCACGGGCAAGAGCGCGTATAGCACTTTGACCATGATTTTTTGTTTTTGGATTTCAGGGATTTTGAGGGGCATTGGAGCAGCGGTTGGGGATCAGGGAAGGGGTCCGGGGCGGAAGGAAACTTCGGAGTGGCCCGGCATCACGTGTTGCTTCCCATTGAGAGATTTGCCTATCAAATCCACCCGGAAAAGAAAACCGTGAACAGCACGGCGAAGACCAGGGAGGGCAGCATGTTGGTGACGTTGATGGTCTTCAGTTCCAGCAGGTTGATGCCGATGCCCATGATCAGCAGGCCGCCGGTGGAGGTGAGTTGGGCGATGATCGGTTCGGTGAACAGACCTTGGGCCTGCCCGGCCAGGAGGGTGATGCCGCCCTGGTAGAGCAGGATGGACAGAAAGGAGAAGAGGACGCCGATGCCGTAGGTGGAGGCCAGGGGGATGCAGATGAAGCCGTCCAGGATGGACTTGGTCAGCAGGATGGTCCGGTCGCCGCGGATGCCTTCGTCGATGGAGCCGAGGATGGCCATGGACCCGATGCAGAAGAGCAGGGATGCGGTGACGAAGCCGTCCGTGAACCGGGCGTCCTTGGAGCCGAGGCGGTGTTTCAGGGCGTTGCCCGCCGCGGTCAGGCGGTCGTCCAGACGGACGAGCTGGCCGCAGAGCGCGCCGCAGAGCATGGAAAAGACCAGGATCAGGATATTGGTGAAGCTCAGGGCCATGTGCAGGCCGATGACCAGCACGCAGAGACCGATGGAATGGTAGACCAGGGTCCGGTAGCGGTCCGAAAACCGTCCGCCGAGCATCAGGCCGAGCAGGCTGCCAAGGATGATGGCCCCGGCGTTGATCAGGGTTCCGATGGGCATGGTCGCGCCATCTACCGCGAAGGGCCGCGGAAAACAATCGGTAAAAGCGTCCTGGTCATGTGAGACCGGTCAGGAATCGAGCTACTCGTCGCCGGTTTGATCGACGTGCTGCCCGATGGAGAAGGCCGGTCCCAGATATTCGCCGAGCCCGTGGTAGGTGCGGATTACGGGGCCAAAGGCGACCGGACGGAGCTTGTCCAGGTCCGGAAGGCCGTCCGGGCCGAGCACGGCTTGGTCAGCCTTGATGTCCAGAATTTCACCGATGAACATGGTGTGCAGTCCCAGCTCCACGGTCTGAACCAGTCGGCACTCCGCGGCCAGGGCGAATTCCTGGATGTAGGGCGCGTCCACCAGGGTGCTCTTGACCGGGGTCAGGCCGGTGGTGGCGAACTTGTCCGTGGTTTTTCCCGAGGCGATACCGCAGTAGTCGGCGAGCATGATGTCCTGTTCCGTGGAGACGTTGACCGTAAAGGCCTTGCGGGCGGTGATGCAGCCGTAGGTATAGGTGGCCTTGCGCAGCGAGATGGTCAGGCAAGGCGGCTTGGAGCAGCAGATGCCTCCCCAGGCGATGGTCATGATGTTCGGTTTATCCTGCTGATCATAGGACCCGACGACCCATACCGGAGTCGGGAAAACCAAGGGCTTTGCTCCAAGGGACTGTTTCATGACGACCTCCAGGAAACGAATGTTTGCGAACGTTTCAGATAGCATGCTTCCAAGAGCATGGTTACGCGTGTGATCGACTTGATTAACGCATTCCGGCTGATCTGGAAAGTGTGCGAGGATTGACCCCTCGTGCGTATTTATGGGAACATCCCGCTTTTGCTTCACCAAGGGTCTTTTTGGAAGGGACAAGCGGACTGTTTCGCCCGCCCCAATCATGTAGGCCGGTTGAACGTTCTCAACACAAGGTTGGATCATGGAAAAACACTTGCTTCTGGCTGTCGGTGACGACCAGAGTGCCTTGCAGGCCGTTCGATTCGTGAACTTCTTCTTTGACCAAAAACATGCCATTCGATTGACCTTGCTGTATGTGGCGCCTCAGCCTCCGGCGGTGTATCTCGACGATAGCGACGTCTATCATCGCAAAAAGTGGACCGAGAATTGGAAGCGGGGACAGGAGCATCGGGCCCAGGAGTTGCTTGCTCAGGGCAAGACCGCGTTGGTGGATTCCGGCTTTTCCGCCGAAGGTGTCTCGACGAAATTTATTTTCAGCCAGTACGGCTCGGCCATGGACTTGATCCAGGAATGCGGCAAGGGCGGCTTCGACGCTCTGGTGCTGGGCCGTCGCGGACTATCCCGGTTCGAGGAATTGTTCGTGGACAGCGTGACGAAGCGGATCATGAACGAGGAGCTGTCCTTTCCAATCTGGGTCTGTCAGCGGCCGGAACGCGGTCGGAAGAACGTGCTCGTGGCCGTGGACGGCTCCGAACCCTGCGTCCAGATCGCCGACCACGTCGGCTTCATCGTGGCCGATCAACCAGAGAAGAACGTCGTCCTCGTCCACATCCATACCGGTCAAGCCTCGGAGTCCGAATTCCAGGGATTTTTTGACCACGCTCTCGCTTCGCTGGTGGAGAACGGAGTTTCAAAAGAGAGAATCCAAACCAAGGTCCTTTCTTCGACAAGCCCCGCAGCTGCCTTGCAGCAGGAGGCGGATTCCGGGCGATACGCGGTTGTCGCCGTGGGCCGCACGGGCGCTTCGGGGCCGGGTTTTTTTTCCATGGGCTCGGTCAGCAGGACGCTTCTGGCCAAGCTTGAAGGGACCGCCTTGTGGGTCAGTCCCTCGGTTTGTCGACTTAAAAGCTGAGTGTTTTGGAAGATGTCGATTTTGTTGAGAAATCACGGTAATCCGTAAATTATTGCACTAGACTTCCATGGCATCCGAACAAGATAAAGCGAAACAATCCTGGCACGCTCTGGACACGTCGGAAGTGTTCCAGCGGTTGGAAAGTGGCGAAAAAGGCCTGAAGGCCACTGAAGCAGCCCGGCGGCTGGAGCGATACGGGCCGAACGAACTGCCCATGGTCAAGGGGCGCGGCGCGCTGATGCGGTTTCTGGCCCAGTTCAACAACGTCCTGATCTATCTCCTGCTTGCCGCCGCGGTGATCACCGGTCTGCTCGGCGAGTGGCTGGATATGGGCGTGATCCTCGGCGTCGTCCTGATCAACGCCTTGATCGGATTCGTTCAGGAAGGCAAGGCGGAAAAGTCCCTGGACAGCATTCGCAACATGCTCGCCCCGTCCGCCGTGGTCCTGCGCGATGGCAATAAGCAGGACCTCCCGGCCACGAAATTGGTCCCTGGAGACGTGATCCTGCTTAAAGCCGGGGACAAGCTGCCGGCCGACGTTCGGTTCTTCAAGGTCCGGGATCTGCAAGTCGAAGAAGCGGCCTTGACCGGCGAGTCGGTTCCCGTGGACAAGGCCGCGGACCCCGTGGAAGAGGACAGCTCCCTGGGAGACCGTTCCGGGATGGGGTTTTCCGGAACCATGGTCACCTACGGCCAGGGCCACGGCGTTGTAGTGGGCACGGGCAAGGACACGGAGATCGGCCGGATCAGCGAAATGCTCTCGGACGTCCAGTCCCTGACCACTCCGCTGATCAAGCAATTGGCCCGCTTCGGCAACCTGCTCAGCGTGGCCATCATCGGCATGGCCGCAGTGACCTTCGCCTTCGGATACCTGTTTCAGGGCTTGGCCCCGGGCGAGATGTTCATGGCCGCGGTGGGGTTGGCCGTGGCGGCTATTCCCGAGGGACTCCCGGCCATCGTGACCATCACCCTGGCCATCGGGGTGCAGCGCATGGCCCGGCGCAACGCGATCATCCGCAGCCTGCCCGCGGTGGAGACCCTGGGGTCGGTGACCGTGATCTGCACGGACAAGACCGGTACCCTGACCCGCAATGAAATGACCGTTCAGACCCTGCGCACCGCGGACCGATCCGTGACGGTTTCCGGAGTCGGGTACGCGCCCGAGGGGGCATTTCGTCAGGATCACGCGGCTTATGATCCGTTGGCTGATGAACGAGGCGTTCAGGAGATGTTGCGTTCCGGACTGCTTTGCAACGAAGCCGAGATCGTCCAGGCCGAGGAAGGCTGGAAGGCCCAAGGAGCGCCTACGGAAGCCGCGCTGGTGACCGCGGCCCTGAAGGCCGGTCTCTCCCAAAAGGAAGAGAACGACCGTCACGCCCGTCTGGATGTGATCCCGTTCAGTTCGGAACATAAATTCATGGCTACCTTGCATCAGGATGCGCAAGGCGGGCGGCTGATTATCCTCAAAGGGGCGCCGGAAAAGGTTCTGGAGCGCTGCGAAAACCAGCGCTCCGAGGGAGGCGAGGCCCCCTTGGACACCTCCTTTTGGGGCAGAGAGGAGCAGCGGATCGCCTCCAAGGGCCAGCGGCTGCTGGCCGTGGCCATGCGTCGGGTCGACGAGGGCCGGGAGCGCTTGACCATGGACGACGTGGCGGGCGGGTTTACCATGCTCGGGCTGTTCGGGATCATCGATCCTCCGCGGGAAGAGGCCGTGGAAGCCGCAGACAAGCTGATCGGCGACTGCGAAATCAGGGTGAACTGCCACAGCGCCGGGATCAACGTGAAAATGATCACCGGGGACCATGTGGTCACGGCCAAGGCCATCGGCTTCAAGCTGGGCATAGGGGACGGCGAGACGGCGCTGACCGGCAAGGACCTTGACGCCATGAGCGACGACGAGCTGCGTCAAAGGGTTACGGACGTGGATGTGTTCGCCCGGGTCACTCCGGAGCACAAGCTGCGCATCGTTACGGCGCTGCAGGCCAGAAACAAGATCGTGGCCATGACCGGCGACGGGGTCAACGACGCTCCGGCCCTGAAACGGGCGGACGTGGGCGTGGCCATGGGCCGGAGCGGCACGGAGGCGGCCAAGGAAGCCTCGGACATGGTCCTGGCTGACGACAATTTCGCCTCCATCGCCAATGCCGTGGAAGAAGGCCGTACGGTCTACGACAATATCAAGAAGGCGATTCTGTTCATTCTACCCACCAACGGCGGCCAAGCCCTGGTGGTCATTGCCGCGATCTTTCTGGGTCTGGGCATGGCAGACGCGGTGAACGGGTTCAGCCTGCCCATTTCGCCGCCGCAGATCCTCTGGATCAACATGGTCACCGCTGTTTCCCTGGCCCTGGCCCTGGCCTTCGAACCGGCGGAGCGCAACGTGATGCGCCGACCGCCGCGCAAACCGGACGAGCCTTTGGTCTCCAGGTTTTTGCTGTGGCGGATATCCTTCGTGTCCGTACTGTTGACCATCGGCGCCTTGGGCCACTACCTGTTCATGCTGGACGGGGGCTCCACCCAGGAACTCGCCGCCACGACGGCCATCAACACCTTGGTTTTCGGGCAAATCTGCTACCTCTTCAACAGCCGGTTCATCTATGAAAGTTCCCTGAACCGGACTGCGTTTTTAGGCAGTTCCGCGGTGTTGTGGTCCATCCTGGTGCTGGTGGTGCTGCAGCTTGCCTTCACTTACGCTCCGCCATTGCAGTTTCTATTCCGTACCGAGGGACTGGGGTTAGGGCCATGGTTGCGTATTTTCGTATTCGGCATCGTTCTTTTTTTGCTGGTCGAAGGAGAGAAGTTTCTGTGGCGGCGTTCCGGGGCCGTCCATTGACCCCATCAATTGGAACCGTCGTCCGGCTTTTTGACGACATTTTTCGCTTCAAGGCGGAAGCTGCGCGTGAACGGTCCTCAGGCGCGTCTTTCTTCCGCGCACCATAATCAACCCAAGGAGTATGCACCATGACTCGCTACCTGCTCGCTTTGGCAACGGCTTTCGTTTTCGGAGCGGCCTCTCCCGTCTGGGCCGCCGATCCCATCAAGATAGGTGCGATTCTTTCCGCCACCGGCCCCGCTTCCTTTCTCGGAGAGCCGGAGCGCAACACCCTGCACATGCTCCAGGACCAGATCAACGAGCAGGGCGGGCTGTTGGGTCGGCCTCTGGAGGTGATCATCTACGACGACGAAACCGAGGTGAACAAGGCCGTGTCCGCGGCCAACAGGCTGCTCAGCCGGGACCGGGTGGTCGCGGCCATCGGCGCGACCACCTCCGGCAACACCCTGGCCATCATGCCCCGGTTCTCCTCGGCCCAAATTCCACTGGTCTCCATGGCCGCGGCGGAGCGGATCGTCAAACCCCTCAATCCTTGGGTCTTCAAAACGCCCCAGTCCGACCGCCATGCCGTGATCAAGATTCTGGAGCACGCCAAGTCCGAGGCATTCAGCAATATCGCCATCCTCACGGTCTCGGACGGCTTCGGCCAGGCCGGGCGGGAGGTGTTGCAGGAACTGCTACCCGCGTACGGAATGAACATGGTGGCCGATGAGATCTACGGCCCCAGGGACACGGACATGACCCCGCAACTGACCAAGATTCGCGGGCTGAACCCGGACGCGATCATCGTCTGGGGCACGAATCCCGGCCCCGCGGTCATTGCCCGTAATCGCGTCCAACTGGGCATGCAAACGCCCATGTACATGAGCCACGGCGTGGCATCCAAGCGGTTCATCGAGCTGGCCGGAGAGGCGGCCGAAGGGTTGATCCTGCCCGCCGGACGGCTGGCCGTGGCGGACCAGCTGCCCGAGGACCATCCGCAAAAAGCCTTGCTTCTGGAGTACATTCAGGCCTATGAAGCCCGGTTCAACGCCGAGGTGTCCACCTTTGGCGGCTACGCCTACGACGCCATGATGCTCATTGCCGAGGCCATTAATCGGGCCGGCGAGGCCACGCCCCAGGCCATCCGGGACAACCTGGAACAGATCAGCGGCTTCATCGGTACCGGCGGCATTTTTGAAATGTCCGCCGAGGATCACAACGGGCTGGACGAACGGGCTTTCGTGATGGTCCGGATTACCGGTGGAGACTGGGAGCTGCTGGTCGAATAATGGATCTGGGAACTTTTCTGCAATTTCTGGCGGCGGGCCTGACCGTAGGCAGCACCTACGGTCTGGCCGCGCTGGGATTCACGATCATCTTCAACACCACGGGCATCATCAACTTCGCCCAGGGCGAGTTCGTGATGCTGGGCGGTCTTTTGGCCGTGGTCTTCATGCACTGGTTGGACCCCGGCCTTCCCGCCGCGGTGATTCTGGCCGTGCTGGCCACCACCCTGGTGGGCTTGGTCATGGAGCGCCTGACCATCCGACCTGTTCAGCACACCTCGGTGATCAACCTGATCATCGTGACCATCGGCGTGTCCATCACCATCCGCGGGCTGATGATGTTGCTCTGGGGCAAGGACACCTACGTGCTCCCGGCTTTTTCCGGCACCACGCCCATTCCGCTGCTGGGCGCGACCATTGCCCCGCAAAGTCTTTGGATTTTGGGCATCACCCTGCTGGTGCTGGCGGCGATGCGCTATTTCTTCAGCCGAACAATCTTCGGCCGGGCCATGCTGGCCTGCTCCTTTGAACCCAAGGCGGCCCGGCTGATGGGCATCAGCGTGGAACGGATGGTCATGGCCTCGTTCATGCTTTCGGCCTTCGTGGGCGCGGTGGGCGGAGCCATCCTTACCCCCTTGACCATGACCTCCTACGACGTGGGCGTGCTTTTGGGCCTGAAGGGTTTCGCCGCCTGCATCCTGGGTGGCCTGGGCAACCCTTTCGGCGCGGCGGCCGGGGGGCTGCTTCTGGGCGTGCTGGAAGCCTTCGGCGCGGGCCTGATCTCCTCGGCCTACAAGGACGCCATCGCCTTCGTGGTTATCCTGGCCATCCTGCTCTGGCGGCCTTCCGGGCTGTTCGGGGCTCCGGACACGGAAAGGGTGTAGGGCCATGAAGTCTTCAACTCTTCGCCAACTGACCCCGGTGGCCGCGTTCTATGTCCTTGTTTTGGCCACGCCGACCCTTTTGTCCCATGATTATTACTATCTGAGCATCCTGAACATGGCCGGGATCATTGCGATCATCGTCATGGGGCTGAACCTGCTGTTGGGCTTTGCCGGGCAGATTTCCCTGGGCCATGCGGCTCTGTTCGGGATTTCCGCCTATACCACGGCGGTGATGACCGCCACCTACGGGTTGCCTCTGGCCGTGGGCATGATCTCCGGGGTGGGGCTGACCGCCGTGGTGGCCCTGGTGGTGGGTATGCCCGTGCTCAAGCTCAAGGGCTATTACCTGGCCATGGCCACCCTGGGCTTCGGGCTGATCGTCTACATTTTCTTTAACGAGGCCATTTCCCTGACCGGTGGACCGTCGGGGTTCGTGGGCATTCCCCAGTTCCAGGTCGGCTCGTTCGTCTTTGATTCGGATCTGTCCTACTTTTTTCTGGTCTGGACCACGGTCACCGTGGTGCTGCTGATCTCCCTGAACCTGATCCACTCCCGGATCGGCCGGGCCCTGATGGCCCTGCACGCCAGCGACAAGGCGGCCCAATCCATGGGCATCAACGTGGCCCGCTACAAGCTGTTCATCTTCGTGCTCTCCGCGGTGTTCGCCGGGATCGCCGGGGTGCTCTACGCGCACTACCTCAGCTTCGTGGCCCCGTCCTCCTTCGGGTTCCATTTTTCCGTGCAACTGATCACCATGGTCGTGCTGGGCGGCATGGCCAGCCTGTGGGGCGGCATCGCCGGGACGGTCTTTCTGACCGCCATGCCGGAATTCTTGCGGGCCTATGAAAACATGGAAGTGATCATCTACGGGCTGATCCTGATCCTGTGCATGATGTATCTGCCCCAGGGCATGGCAGGCGGCGTATCCAAGCTGATTGCCCTGATTCGCGGGAGGTTCGGGCATGTCCGATAAAGGCGATGCGGAGCGCATATCTGCAGGGGACGTGATTCTGAACTGCCGGGGAGTCCATGTCCGTTTCGGCGGGGTGATGGCCTTGAGCGACGTGGATTTTCAGGTCCGCGAGGGGACCATCACCGCTCTGATCGGGCCCAACGGCGCGGGTAAGACGACGTTGCTCAACGTGGTCAGCGGGATGGTTCCCAGCTCGGAGGGAACCGTGGGACTCCTGGGCCGGGACATGACCCGGAGTCCGGCCTGGGAACGGGCCAAGGCCGGCGCGGTGCGCACCTTCCAGAACCTGGAAGTCTTCACGACCATGAATGTTCTGGAAAACGTGATGACCGGGGCGCACCGGGTGGTCCGCTACGGGGCGCTCAGCGCCCTGTTCAAGACGCCCGGCTTTTTTAGCGGGGAGCGTCGCTGCCGGGAACTGGCCGAGGAAAAGCTCACCTTCGTCGGCCTGAAGGACGATTGGAACCTCCCCGCCGGAGATCTGCCCTACGGACGGCAACGCCTCCTGGAACTGGCCCGCGCCCTGGCCGCCCAGCCGCGCATCCTGCTCCTGGACGAACCCGCCGCGGGCCTGAACACCACCGAAACCCGCGCCCTGGCCAAGCTGATCCAGCGTGTCCGCGACGAACTGGGCGTCACCGTGGCCATCGTGGAACACGACATGGACCTGATCATGGGCGTCAGCGACGCCATCACCGTCCTCCACTTCGGCCGGGTCATCGCCTCCGGAACCCCGGGGGATATCCAGAAAAATCCCGAGGTCGTCGCGGCGTATCTGGGCGAGGAGGCGGAGTAATCCATGCTCGTTCTGAAAAACGTCGATGTCTTTTACGGCCGGGTGCATGCCATTCGGCGGGTTTCCCTGCATGTGAATCAGGGGGAGATCGTGGCCTTGATCGGCGGAAACGGGGCCGGGAAGACCACCTTGTTGACCACCATTTCCGGATTGCTGCGAGCCAATGGTGGCAGTCTGGCCTTCGAAGGGCGGGAGCTTACCCGGGAGCGTCCGGAACGGATCGTGGCCGCGGGGATTTCCCAGGTGCCGGAGCGGCGTCTCGTATTCAAGCCCATGAGCGTGGAGGACAATTTGCTCCTGGGCGCGTATCATCGCTACAGCCTGAAGAACAAGGCCCTGATCCGCAAGGACATTCAAGATATCTACGAGATGTTTCCGGTCCTGGGGCAACGCAAGGACCAGCTTGCCGGTAACCTTTCCGGCGGGGAGCAGCAGATGCTGGCCATTGGCCGGGCCCTGATGGCCAAGCCCCGGATGTTGCTCCTGGACGAGCCGGGCATGGGACTGGCCCCAGCCCTGTCCCAGATGATCTTTCGGCATGTGGCCGAGTTGCGCGACGCCTTCGGCCTGACCGTGCTGCTGGTGGAGCAAAACGCCAAAAGTGCCCTGAAGATCGCGGATCGGGGCTATGTGTTGGAAACCGGGCGGATCATCCTGCAGGGGCCGTCCGAGGAACTGCTGCTGAACCGGGACGTGCAACGCGCCTATCTGGGGCGGGATGTGGAGGTGGAGTGATGTTTGAGCCGGAACTGGAGGGCATGAGGCGGGAGGAACTGGAGCAGCTTCAGTTGGAGCGGTTGCAGTCCACCTTGACCAGGGTTTCCCGCAATGTCCCGTTCTATCGCAAGAAGTTCGAGGAACTGGGCCTGGACCCGTATGATTTCACCTCCCTGGACGATGTCCGCGAACTGCCCCTGACCACGCGCCAGGACTTGCGGGACAACGCTCCCTACGGCCTGTTCGCCGTGCCCTTGCGCGAGGTCGTGCGCTTGCAGACGTCCTCGGGGTTTTCCGGTGGGACCACGGTCTTCGGCTACACCTTGAGCGACATCCGGAAGTGGTCGCGGCTTACGGCCCGGGTTCTGGCCGCAGGCGGGGCGAACAAGGAAGACGTGGTTCACGTGGCCCATACCTATGGTTTGTCCACCATGGCTTTTGGCATGCATTACGGCGCGGAGACCCTGGGGGCCACCGTGGTTCCGGTCTCCAGCGGCAACGCCCGCCGGCAGGTGGGGATCATCCTGGACTACCGGGCCACGGCTCTGGCCTGCATCCCGAGCTATGCCCTGTTTCTGGCCGACCTGATGGACGAGATGGGCGTGAACCGCAACGCCCTGCCCCTGCGCTGGGGTATGTTCAGCGGGGAGGTGTGGTCCGAGGCCACGCGGCAAGCCATCCAGGAGCGCCTGAACATCACGGCCACGGACAACTACGGCGTCAGCGAGGTTATGGGGCCGGGCGTGGCCGGGGAGTGCCTGGAGCGTGGGGGCATGCACATCCAGGAAGATCATTTCCTGGCCGAAATCATCGACCCGCAAACCCTCCAGCCGGTCCCGGCGGGTCAGGTGGGCGAGCTGGTGCTGACCACCCTGACCAAGGAAGCCCTGCCCATGATCCGCTTCCGCACCGGGGACCTGACCCGACTGATCCCGGACCCGTGTCCCTGCGGTCGGACTTTCCTGCGCATGGAGCGCATCCAGGGCCGCAGCGACGACATGCTGATCATTCAGGGGATCAACGTCTATCCGGAACGGATCAAGGCCATCCTGGCGGAAACGCACCAAGTCCAGCCGAACCATTTGATCGTGGTGGACCGCTACGGTGGGCTGGACAAGGTCATGCTCCTGGTGGAGGCGGACATGGTTGAGCCGGATCAGATCAAGACCCAGCAACGCTTCATCGACCTGACCCGTCAGCAGTTGGCCATGGAATTGGGGCTGGTCTTCGAAGTGAAGCTGGTCGAACGCCAAACCATCGCTGAGCTGGAAACCGGCACGGGGCGGGTGGTGGATCGGCGGCGACCGTAGCAGGCCGTTGAAAAACTCCCCATTGCCGCGTCGCCGTAAAAAGTTCAAACCCTCACGTATCAGGAAATACGCTTCGGCCTTGAAACTTTTTTTGCTCCTTGCACTTGGGGTTTTTGAACGGACTGCCGACGAAGGGGCCTAACAGATACGCGGAAGCTGCTCGCCTTCGAGCATGTCCAGCAGGCGGCGGCCGCCCAGCGGGGTTTGCATGACCACCCGGCCGGGATGGTCGGGCTGGATGTCGCCGATGTGGGCGGCGTTAACGCCGAACTCGTCCCGGCGCATGATCTCCAGGGCCTGTTCGGCGTATTGGGCCGGAAGGATGCAGATCAGTTTGCCCTCGTTGGCCAGGTAGAGCGGGTCCAGGCCGAGGAAGGAGCAGCCCGCGGCCACCACGGGGTTCACGGGCACGGCCTCCTCGCGGATCAGACACTGGACTCCGGACTGCCCGGCGATTTCATTGAGCGTGGTGGCCAGCCCGCCCCTGGTGGGGTCGCGCAGGACGTGGATGTCCGGGATGGCGGTCAGCAGCTTGGCGATGAGGTGATTCAACCCGGCACAGTCGCTCTGGATCGGGGCTTCGAAGCTCAAGCCCTCCCGGGTGGCCAGGATGGTCAGTCCGTGGTCGCCCATGGTCCCGCTGACCAGGATCGCGTCCCCCGGAGCGGCCCGGTGGCCCTGGGGGCAGGGTTGCACCAGAATTTCACCGATCCCGGTGGTGTTGATGAACATCCTGTCCACCGCGCCCCTGGGCACCACCTTGGTGTCCCCGGTGACAATCTTCACTCCGGCCCGGTTCGCGGCCTCGGCCGTGGACCGGACCACCTGCTCCAGCACATCCATCTCCAATCCTTCCTCCAGAATAAACGCGCAACTCAAATAGAGCGGACGCGCCCCGAGCATGGCCACGTCGTTGACCGTGCCGTTCACGGCCAGGGAACCGATGTCCCCGCCGGGAAAAATCAACGGGGTGACGGTGAAGCTGTCCGTGCTCATGGCCAGGGGGCCGGAGGCATGAATCAAGGCCGCGTCGTCCAGCCGGTCCAGGACGTCGTTGCTGAAATGCTTCAGAAACACGTCCTTGATCAAACGATGCGAAGCCTTGCCGCCGCTGCCGGTGTCGAGGAGAAGTCGTGGTGTGGTCATAATTTGATGGGATGAGGTGGGGTTGTATTTCTGTGCTTCCAGTAATTGGGATATCGGTGGAGGTGCATGACCGCTACGACGATGATTTCATCGGGACGTTCCCGGAAAAGGACGCCAACAGGAAATGTCTTGGTGAGACATCGGCGGACATCAAGCTCCACGGCGGGATAAAGACGAGGATTTATAACGATACGGTTGACTGCGTCCTGAACGGCCGTCAGGAATCGCTTGCCGAGATCGGATTGCTGCTTTTCGTAGAATGCAGCCGCTTCGGTCATCTCGATTTCCGCGTCGGGGTAGAACCAGACTTGTTTCATGTTAACGAAGAGTAAGCTTTGGCGAAGACCTTTTCCGCATCGCGAAGGTCTATTGTTTCGCGATCCATCTGGGCGCAACGCCGTCGAACCTCTTCCTGCCATGTGACGGACAAAGGTTCCATGTCGGGCGCATCAAGACTCTCGATCAGTTTCTCGGCCACAAAGGCGCGTTGTGCCGGGGGGAGGGTCATTGCTTCGCTTACGACTCTTTCGGTGGTGGTAGCCATGATGTATCATATCTCCTGTTGGAGAAAGGTAAATGAGTAATGGTGATTAGGCTGCTTCCGCGAACTTTTGCGCTATGCTTCGGTCATAAGTCGGGCAGGGTCGATATGCGGTGCAGACAGGGGGCTCCTGTTTTCAAGCGGCTAGGTGATTTTCGGCTGAAGGAGGACATATCAGTTGACTTTGGCGTTTTCGTGCTACCTAATGAAAAGCTGTCGGGTGGGATGGCCCTCGCCGTACCGACCAGCGAGAGGTTGGGCGATGAACTATCTATTTAATCCGTATATAAGTATGGTCACAATAGCTGTCGCCAGTGCCTATCTGACAGTTTCTTTCAAAAATCCATTTGTCAGCGTTATCCCGTGCTATGTCCCAATCTGCTTCACAAGCATATGGACTTAATTTTGACATCCCCAAACGATTGAGCGCTTCACAAAAAGGGCAGTTCGACACATGCAGCTTGAAAACGTCGTTGCTTTCCTTCGATACCTCAATATCATAAAGTGGTTCCCACAATCGAATTTTTTTTTTCATTTTTGCCGGAAAAGAATCGAAATCCTTTGCATTGTCAATCTTCGGAACCCAGAATTTCAAAGACCGTTTAGCTGATTTGGTTAATCTTTTCCCTACAATTTCGATTGCTTTCTCTTGTCCAAAAAAAAATGATAAAAATGTGGTAGCCACAACAAATGGCGAAACAACCATATAACCAATTATATTTCGGAAAATTTTTTTCATGTTGTTTGTGTAATCTTATAATCAGCCGTATGATTGTCCTGACCTCACGACACCCCACACCCATTTCAAAAAAGCATGGGCACCCCTTCCAATCAAAAGGCTGTCTGCTCGTAAAGTTCTATGTTTTTTATGTTGGTTGCCGATTCGCGCCAATTATGTCCCAACACTCAAGTCAGCTTTTTGCTTTGCCCTGAAGTCAGAATAATCCGGCCGCCGCACTATCAGGAGAAATGCGCTGCATAAAGCCAACCTCAATCTACCCTCGCTCTCTAAATAACGCATCACAAATCAGCCTGAATCTCCGCCATATCACAACGCATACTTGTAATACGCCGCGCAGCTTCCTTCCGTGGACACCATACAGGGGCCGACAGGGGTGGCGGGGGTGCAGGATTTGCTGAAGAGGGGGCAGTTGTTGGGTTGCATTTTGCCTTTGAGGACGTCGCCGCAGCGGCAGCCGGGGAGGGGGGGGAGGTCCTGGACCTCAACGCCCAGGGTGGTGAGGGCGTCGAAGCGTTGGTATTCGCCGGCCAGGGCCAGGCCGCTGTCCGGGATGCGGCCCAGGCCGCGCCAGAGGGCGTCGGAAACCGTGAACACCTCGGCCATGATCTCCCTGGCCTTGGGGTTGCCGTCGTCGGCCACGGCCCGGGAGTACTGGTTGACCACCTGGGGCCGGCCGGTTTTGCGCTGGTCGATGATCAGCAGCAGAGCCTGAAGGATGTCCAGGGGTTCGAAGCCGGTGATTATCGAGGGAACGCCGTGTTGTTCGGCCAGGAAGCGGTAGGGCTCGACGCCGATGATCGTGGAGACGTGGCCGGGGAGGATCAGGGCGTCCAGGTTCACCTCCGGGTCCTGGAGCAGGGCGGCCAGGGCCGGGGGGACGAGCTTGTGCATGGCGAAGACGAGGAAATTCTCCAGGCCTTGCTCTTTGGCGACCTTGATCGTTGCGGCCACCGTGGGGGCGGTGGTTTCAAAGCCGACTCCCAGAAAGACGATCCGGGATTCAGGGTGTTTGCGGGCCAGGGCCAGGGCGTCGAAGGCGGAATAGACGATTTCGATCCGGCAGCCTTCGGCCTGGGCCTGCTTCAGGCTGGTTCCCTTGGGGCCGGGCACGCGCATCAGGTCGCCGAAGGTGGCGATGATCACGTTGTCCTTACGGGCCAGTTCGAGAAAGGCGGCCACCTCGCCTTCGTGGGTCACGCAGACCGGACAGCCGGGGCCGGACAGATGTCGAATCTCCTCCGGCAGCAGGGAGCGCAGGCCGCTTTGAAAAATAGCCACGGTGTGCGTGCCGCAGACTTCCATGAAGGCCAGGGGGCCGGGCAGCTCGGCCCGGATCCTGTCCAGCAGGTTGCGGCACAGGGCCGGATCCTTGAATTTGGCCAGCGTGTCTGGAGTTGTTTTTGGGGCCATTGACATGTCCCCTTCAGTTGAATTGAAGGTTCAACCCTTCCTGAAACAGTTTCAGGGTCTCCAGGGCGTCTTCGCGGTCCAGTCGGCGCAGAGCGAATCCGGCGTGGACGATCACGTAGTCGCCGACCGAAGCCGGGTAGTCGATGATGTCCAGGCGCACCTGGCGCTTCACTCCGGCGATCTCCACATCCGCGACGTTAAGTTCAGTATTGATGCTTTTTACTTCCATGGGTACGGCTAGACACATGAGGGGGTCTCCTTTTGCATTTTCATTGCGCTGTTGATAAGCTCGATAACTTGGCCTGTCAAACCGACAGCGGGCTGGTAAAGACCCGTAAGGGAGCGCCATGAGCTTGGATGTAGCCAACCAAACCGAGAGTGCCCATGCTTCGTTTCCGTTTCCGGACGGCCCTGAATGGACGGAGCGGGTTCGGACGCCTTCCTCCGAACGGTGCCGGGAAATGTGGGCGCTTTGGGAGATGCCGGAACACATCCAGATGCACAGTTTGCTGGTGACCCGGGTCGCTCTGGGCATCGCCGAGATGGTCAGGGAAAAAATACTTCCGGGATTGGATATCGATCAGGTCCTGGCCGCGGCCATGCTTCATGACGTGGCGAAGATCTACACCATCCGCCACGGCGGTAGCCACAGCCAGATCGGGGCCGCATGGGTCCAGGAGCGGACCGGAAACCCGGTGGTGGCCCGGGCGGTGCTGCATCACGTGGACTGGCCCTTTGCCATGGACCTGCAACGCTATCCGGTTTCGCTGATCGTCTGTTACAGCGACAAGCGGGTCCGGCACACGGAAATCGTCACTCTGGACGAGCGGTTCGCCGATCTCCAAGAGCGCTACGGCGTGAACGCCAAGGCGCGACATCATATTCAACAGTCCCTGGAGCAGGGGCGGGCCATCGAGCGCCTGTTCAGCGAGGGATTGAAGGTGGAACTCAATGCGTATTCTTTTGATAGCCGGCGGATGGTCTGACGAACGCGAGGTTTCCCTGAGCGGGGCCGTGGGCATCAAGGCCTCGTTGCGCCGTCAGGGGCATGTGGTGACCTTGTTCGATCCTTGTGACGGCCTGGCCAGGCTGCCTCATCTGGTGGAGGACTTCGACTTCGCCTTTTTAAATCTCCATGGGGCACCCGGAGAGGACGGTCTGGTTCAGGCCATGCTGGATCGCTTGGGCAAGCCCTACCAGGGCAGCGGCCCGGCCGGCTCGATCCTTGCCCTGGACAAGGCGGCCTCCAAGGCTTTGTTCGTCCAGAACAATCTGGCCACTCCTCCGTGGTTTTTCGTGCCCGTGCGCTTTGGATCGAACCATGGCGATCGCCCGGGTTCCGACCTGCTTGCCGATATGCCGTGTCCGTTCGGTCCGCCTTACGTGGTCAAGCCCAATCTTGGCGGATCCAGCCTGGGAATCGAGGTGGTGCGCGAGCATGGCGGTTTGGCGCCTGCCGTGGAAAAGGTTTTAAGGGAGGGGCGCGACGTGCTGGTGGAACAATACCAGCCCGGAGTGGAGGTCACCTGTTCGGTCCTGGGGGACGAGGCCTTGCCGCTGATTCTGATCCGCCCCGGCGAGGGGGCGACGTTTTTCGACTACGACAGCAAGTACGTTCCCGGCCGGGCCGAGGAGATCTGCCCGGCTCCCTTGCCCGGAGACGTCAGCCGGGCCATTCAGGCCGTGGCCCTGCACGCGCACCGGGCTCTCGGCCTGCGCGGGTACAGCCGGGCGGATTTCATTTTGCACGAGGGGCAAGCCCACCTTCTTGAAGTGAATACCCTGCCGGGAATGACCGCCACCAGCCTGCTGCCCCAGGCCGCGGCGGTGCATGGCCTGGACTTCGACCATCTGTTGGCCCGGTTGATCGATCTGGGGATGCGGGGGCGCTGAGCGCTGGAAACGACAAGGAAAGAGAAGAACGCATGAGCGCGAGAAAAACCGTTTTTTTGATCGCCGACGGCATGGGCGACTGGCCCGTGGACGAGCTGGGCGGCAAGACGCCCATGGAGGCCGCGGACACCCCGCACATGGACGTCCTGGCCCGGGAAGGCGTGGTCGGCCTGTGTCGGACCATCCCCGAGGGCATGCCCCCGGGATCGGATATCGCGAACATGGCCCTGCTGGGCTGCGATCCGGCCACGCATCATACTGGGCGGGGGCCCATCGAGGCCGCGGCCCAAGGCTTGGAGCTGGAAGCGGACGATTTGGTCTGGCGCTGCAATCTGGTCCGGGTCAGCTCCCTGGAGCAGGACGGCGTCATGCTGGACTACTCCGCCGGGCATATCGACACGCCCACGGCTACGGCCTTGGTGGAAATGCTGCAACGGGAGCTGGGTGGAACGGACGCGGTTTTTCATCCAGGCGTCCAGTACCGTCATCTTGTAGTGCAACCGGGCCGGGTCAAGGCCGCGGAAGCCGGGTTGGCCATCCGTCCGCCCCACGACATCCTGGATCAGACCCTGGGGCCGGATCTGGCTGCGTACCAGCAATGCCCGGAACTCTGGCGCGTGGTGCGCGAGGCCGCCGTACTCCTGGGCAATGCCGAGCGCAATGCCTCCCAGGCCAATGCCGTCTGGCTGTGGGGCCAGGGACGTCCGCTGCATCTGCCGGGCTTTCAGGAGCGGTTCGGCCAGGCCGGGGCGGTGATTTCCGCCGTGGATCTGATCAAGGGCCTGGGCCGGGCCATGGGCATGGCGGTCCTGGACGTGCCTGGCGCCACAGGGTACCTGGACACGAACTATGCCGGGAAAGTGGCCGCGGCCCTAGATTTTTTGGAGCAGGGCGATTTCGTCTTCCTGCATGTGGAGGCCCCGGACGAGTGCGGGCATCAGGGCGGCCTGGAGAACAAGGTCCGGGCCATCGCGGACTTCGACGCCCAGGTGGTCGGGCCGATCCGGGACGGTCTGCGAGGCATGGACGCCGCGATCCTTGTGGCCTGCGACCACTTCACCCCGCTGATCAAGCGGACCCATGTTTCCGATCCCGTGCCCTTCCTGTTCTGGCACCTGGACGCCACGGCCTCCGGCATCCCGAACTTCAGCGAAACCCAGGCCGCTTCCACCGGCTTGATGCTGGAACGGGGCGAGGCTCTGCTGCCCTGGGCGCTGCAACGATCCGCACCCTAATCCGACCATTTTGCGCCTTTTCTTGCGATGCTCCTTGACCAACTTCCGCAATTTCTGCTGTCCGGCCTGACATCCGGCAGTATTTACGCCCTGGTGGCCGTGGGTTTCTGCATCATCTACAACGCCACCGGCCTGGTGAATTTCGCCCAGGGCGAGTTCGTGATGCTCGGGGGCATGCTGATGATCGGGCTGACCCAGGACATGGGCTTGGCCATGCCGACGGCCTTCGTGACGAGCATCGCGGCGGCCATGCTGCTGGGCGTCTTTCTGGAGCGCGTCCCGTTAGGCTTGGCCAGATCCCGGCACGTCCTGATCCTGGTGCTGGTCACCGTGGGTTTTTCCATTGCCGCACGCGGCGCGGCTTCGTTGATTTGGGGCAAGACCGCACGGGCCTTGCCGGCGTTTTCCACCGAGGCCCCGCTCTTGCTGGCTGGTGCGGTGATCTCCCGTCAGGCCCTCTGGATATTGGTCGTGACCATGATCTGCGTGGCTTTGCTGCACCTCTTTTTTCAACGCACCTCCGTGGGGCAGGCCATCCGGGCCGTTTCCGACAACCGCCACGGCGCGATCCTGGTGGGCATTCCCGTGGCCCGGATGGTGATGGTTTCCTTCGCCTTGAGCGCCGGACTGGGGGCCACGGCCGGGATGCTCATCGCGCCGATCACGGGCATGCACTACAGCGCCGGGGTCATGCTCGGGCTGAAGGGGTTCGCCGCGGCTATTCTCGGCGGATATGGCCATGTTTGGGGCGCGGTGGCCGGAGGACTGCTGCTGGGCGTCCTGGAATCCCTGGCAGCCGGATTCATTTCCTCGGCCTACAAGGACGCCTTGGCGTTTTTGATCCTGCTTTGCGTCTTGTGGGTTCGTCCGGCGGGGCTGTTCGGGCAGGCCAGGACGAGACGAGTGTGAGGGGGATGGATGAGCGAAGCGAAACCAGGATATTGCGGATGAACATGAACGAGGGGGGGC